>NZ_JBIUTD010000038.1:0-63164 GCF_044741705.1 Kitasatospora sp. NPDC088134
ACACGGACCCGGTCGCCACGAGATCCTGGAATCGAGTCCGTGCCGCAGCGATCAAATCCGGACAGTTGGGGGGAATCCCCTATCGAACGCCCTCTGAGAGGCTCCGCCACCCCCTCCGGCAGCGTACCGACCCCATTCTGCCTGCTGGGAGGGCTGTTCCGGTAGGACCGGACGCACATCCGATCGCCCTTGTCGGGGTGGCCCGCCGGGGCGCAGACTCGTCCGCATTCCCCCTTGGACGAGTCGACAGGAGCCGTGTGTCCACACACGTTGATCATGAACTGGCTTTGCGGGCACGGGTGTTGCTGGCGGGCAGCGAGGCGCCCGGCCCGTGGGAGACCTATCGGGCGCACCGGCTGCTGGCCCGGGTCGCCCCGGCGGTGCACCTGCCGCGCCTGGCGCTGGCCGCGGTCGAGATGACCGTCCACCCGCCGGTGGCGCCCCATCGGGATCTCCAACTCGGCCTGATGGCAGAGGCGTTGGCGGCGTTCGCGGCGATCGACCCGGCGGACCCGTTCCGCCCCCGGGCGCTGGCGGTGTTCCGGGAGAAGTACCGCGAACGGGCCGAGCTGCTCGGGATCGACCCGGAGGTCCCGTTCCCCTGACCGCCCGCCGGACGGTCCGTCAGAGCGCGGCGTCGCGGGCCAGCAGGGCGGCCTGCACCCGGTTGCCGCAGTCCAGTTTGGCGAGGATGCGGCTGACGTAGGTCTTCACCGTGGCCTCGCTCATGTGCAGGCGGGCGCCGGTGTCGGCGTTCGACAGGCCCTCCCCCAGCAGGTCCACCACCTCGCGTTCGCGCGCGGTGAGCACCGCCAGCCGTCGCCTGGCCTGCTCGCCGCGCGCGGCGGCGGTTCCGTCGGCGAGGCTGTCGACGATGTGCCGGGTGGCGGCCGGGGAGAGGAAGGCGTGTCCGGTGGCGGCGGCCCGGACCGCCTGGATCAGTTCGGCGGGGGCGGTGTCCTTGAGCAGGAACCCGGCGCCGCCCGCGCCGATCGCGCGCAGCACGTTCTCCCGCTCGCCGAAGGTGGTCAGCACGATCGCCCGGGTGCCGGGCGCCGCGCGGGGCAGTTCGGCGAGCGCGCCCAGCCCGTCCAGCACCGGCATCCGGATGTCCAGCAGCAGCACGTCGGCGGCGAGTTCGCGGGCCAGCCGGAGCGCCTGCGCGCCGTCCGCGGCCTCGCCGACCACCTCGATGTCCTCGGCGGAGCCGAGGATCATCCGGATGCCGGCCCGGATCAGCGGCTCGTCGTCGGCCACCAGCACACGGATCACCGCACGGACTCCCTCTCGCGCTCCGCCCGGCCCGGCGGCCGGGGCGGCTACACCTTCCCACGGAAGTGCTGCTTCTCCACCAGCGCGCCGTCCTTGAAGCAGAACCGGACCACGTCCTGGCCGCCGGCCGAGTCGCCGTCGAGGTCGCCGGCGAACCAGCGGCAGTGCGCGCCCTCCGGGACCGGCGGGCCGACCTTGCGGAAGTCGTGGGTGAGGAAGTCGCTGCCGGACGGCAGCCGGTCGTTGACGCTCTGCTCGGACTGGCCGACCTGGAACGCGTCGTACAGCCCGGTGTCCACGGTGGCCTCGCGCAGCGAGTTGACGAACAGGATCACCCCGACCACGCCGACCAGCGCGACCACCCCCAGCACCCCGAACGCGCCCAGCGCGCAGCCCACCAGCGGGCTCCGGCGGCGCTTCTCCGGGCCGACCAACTGGCCTGCCAGCGCGGCGAGTTCCTCGTCCTCCAGCTCGGCGGAGAGCATCGCGGCCGCACCGTCGGGGGCGTACGGCAGCAGGCCGGCCAGCCGGAAGCCGCCGTCCGGCGCGGGCCCCGCGTGCACGATCCCGCCGAGCAGCCGGGCCCGTTCGCGCAGCCCCGTCAGGCCCTGGCCGCCGGAGACCGCCGCCGCCGCGTCCCCGCCGGGACCGTTGGCCACCTCCACCACCAGGGTGTCCGGCTCGTAGCGGACCGTCAGCGCGATCCGCCCGCCGGGGGCGTGCTTGTGGGCGTTGGTCAGGCCCTCCTGGGCGATCCGGTACGCGGCGTGGCCGGTCGGCGCGGACACCTCGCGCGGCGTGCCCTCCCGGCGCAGCTCGACCTCGGTGCCGGCCGTCCGGGACGCCTCGGCCAGCGCGCCGATCGCGTCCACCCCGCCGGGCACGGTGGCGCTGTCGTCCTTCAACAGGCCGACCACCTCGCGCAGTTCGCGCATCGCCCCGGTCGCGGCCTGCCGCAGCACACCGACCGCCTCGCGCTGGCGCTCGCCCAGGGTGCGGTCCACCTCCAGCGCGCCGGTGTGCACGGCGATCAGGGCCAGCTGGTGGCCGAGGCTGTCGTGCATGTCCTGGGCGATCCGGTGGCGCTCGCGCAGCCGGGCCTGGTGGGCGATCATCACCCGTTCCCGGACCAGCTGCTCGTTGCGCTGGCGCAGGCTGTCCAGCAGTTGGGTGCGCTGCGCCCGGTACCGGCCGAAGACCGCGGGCAGCACGCCGACCAGCAGGAACCCGACCGTGCAGACGCCGATCAGGCCGATCACCGGGAAGGGCTCGTACCCGTGCTGGAGCACGGCGGTGCCGATCATGCCGAGGAAGCCGAGGCCGAACACCAGCGGCGCCTGCCAGGGGCGGGTGATCCGGCGGCCCGCCGAGTGACCGGCGGCGGCCAGCACCGGCAGGAAGCCGGAGGCGCCGCCGGAGGCGATCGAGGCGAGCACCAGCACCGGGCCGGGCAGCCCGCGCCGCAGCGCGAACAGCAGCACGGCCGCCGCCGTCACCGGGACGGGCGGCCAGCCGACGCTGTCGCCCAGCTGGAACAGCCAGGCCAGGGCGCCGACCAGCAGCCCGACCAGCACCTCACGGACCACCGGCCGCCACGTCCACGGCCCCGGGAACGCCTTCCCCACCCACGTGCGCATCACCCTGCGACCCTAGCGAGTGCCCGCCCCGCCCCGCTGTCGCCGAAAGCCGCACCCCGCCCGCGACCATCGTCGTACCCCGGAGCGGCGCGCTCTCAGCCTGCCAGCCGGGCGATCAGCAGCGCCACGTCGTCGGCCCGGTGGTCGCGGTGGCGGGCCTGGCCGAGCAGGGTGTCGGCGAGCGGTTCGAGGGTGTCGGCGGCGGCGTGCGCGAGGGTGCTGCGCAGCCGGTCGATGCCCTCGGTGAGCGGGGCGGCGGCGGACTCGACCAGCCCGTCGGTGTACAGCACCAGGGTGGCGCCGGGCGGCAGCACGGTCGCGGTGACGGGGAAGTCCAGGTCCGGGTCGATGCCGAGCAGCGGGCCGCCGGCCAGGTCGAGCAGGGTGGTGCGGCCGCCCGGGTCGCGCAGCAGCGGCGGGAGGTGCCCGGCCCGGACGCCGTGCAGCAGGCGGGTCGCGGGGTCGAGGCGGAGCAGGCAGCAGGAGGCGAGCAGCCCGGCGTCCAGGTCGGCCAGCAACCGGTTGGTGCGCCGGGCGACGTCCGCCAGGGGTTCCCCGCCGCTGGCGAACGCCCTCACCGCGCTGCGGAGTTGGCCCATCAGCGCGGCGGCCTTGACGCTGTGGCCCTCGACGTCGCCGATGACCAGGACGACGCCCGCGCGGCCGGGCAGCACGTCGTACCAGTCGCCGCCGATCTCCATGCCGCGGGTGCCGGGGAGGTAGCGGGCGGCGGTCTCCAGCCCGGGGACGGTCGGCAGCCGGTGCGGCAGCAGGGCCTGCTGCAGGCCGCGGGCGACGGCGGACTCGGCGTCGTAGAGCCGGGCCCGTTCCAGGGCCTGGGCGATCAGGCCGCCGAGGGCGCCGAGCACCGAGCGGTCCTCGACGGTGAAGGAGCGGGGCCGGTCGAAGCCCAGGATCAGGCTGCCGACGGGGTGGCCGGAGGCGATCAGCGGGAGGAACGCCCAGGCCCGCATCTCGTCGCGGGCGATGCCCGGGTAGGCGGCGGCCAGTTCCCGCTCGGACTCGAAGAAGACCGGCGCGCCGGTGGTGAACACCTCGGTGCCGGGCAGCCGGGTGCGGATCGGGGTGCCCTCGAAGGGTTCGAGGAAACCCGGCGGGTAACCGCTTTCCGTCACCAGGTGCATCCGCCCGTCGCGGGCCAGGTAGAGGGCGGTCTCCTGGCCGCCGAACCCGGGCAGGATCTGCTCGACGACGGCCGCGGCGACGTCCTGGACGGTGACCGCCTCGGCCAGCGCGGCAGCCAGCTGCAGCAGGTGGTAGACGGTGCCGACGGAGGCGGTGGTGGCCGGCGGGGCCTCCGGCAGGGTGGTGTCGGTGCTGGGCGCGGCGGCCACGATCCGGCCGGTCAGGCCGTGCCCGTCCGGGTAGAGCGAGAACGCCAGCCAGTGGCCGGGCGGGCGGCGGGCCAGGAACGCGGTGGGCTGCTGGGAGAGCATCGCGGAGCGGTAGCGGTCCTCGTAGGCCGGGTCGGCCAGCCAGGGCAGCACCTCCCAGGGGCGGCGCCCGAGCAGTTCGGCGCGGGTGGCGTGCAGCAGCAGCTCGGCGCTCCGGTTGACGTGGCCGACCCGCCCGTCGGGGTCGAGCGCGAACACCCCGTCGCGGAGTCGTTCGACCGCGGCGGTGGCGGCCGCGGCCGCGGTGGCGTCGACCACCGCGACCACCAGCCGTCCCGCCCCCGCCACCGGGTGCCCGTGCAGTTCGAGCGGACGCAGCCCCCCGCCGGCCTCGCGCAGCCGCACCCGCTCGGTGAACGGGCGCCCCTGCTCAGCGGCCCTGCGGACGGTGCGGCGCAGCCGGGCGGCGTCCTCGGGGACGAGACGCTCCAGCAGGTCGGGGCCGTCCGCGCCACGCTCTTCACCGTGGTTCGCACCGTGCTCCTTGCCGTGCTCTTCGTCGGCCCCTTTGCCGGAGCCGGGCGGGCCGTGGCCGTGGTCGAGCAGGCCGCTGCCCGGGTCGAGGAGGTCGCGCAGGGCGGCGTCGGGGACGAGCAGGCCGGTGGCCGGGTCGCGGTCGAGGAAGCCGAGCCGGACGCCGTCGCCGCCGGGCCCGGGCAGCGGCACCACGGTAGGCGGGCCGTCGGCGCGGACCAGGTCCCCGTACGGGAGCAGGCCGGTGGCGAGGCGGTTGCCGGCGCCGCGCAACTGTCGGCGGGCGGCGGCGGGCGGGCGGGTGCCGTCGGACGGCCAGAAGACGGCGAGGGCGCCGAAGTCCTGGTCCCCGGCGGTGACGGGGGTGGTGGCGGAGGCGTGCGCGTAGGGCAGTCCGACGGCCAGCCGGGGGTAGCGGCGCGCGGTGTCGTCGGCGTCGGCGAGGACGATGGTGCGACCGCCCCGGTAGGAGTCGGCGACGGGCAGCGGCGCGGCGACGGCGATCCGGTGGAACGGTTCGAGCAGCCGCGGCGGGATCCCGACCACGGCGGCGGCCACCAGCGAGCGGCGGTCGGCGGAACGCAGGTAGAGCACCCCGCCGTACGCGGCCGTGGCGCGGACGGCCCGCAGCAGGCCGTCGGCGAGCAGGGGCTCGGCCGCGCTCCACGGCGGCCGGGCGCCGTCCGCGGTCCGGTCGGGGCGCGTCGCCGGGTCGGTCTGCGGGGGCGAGGCCGGTTCGAGGGGCTCCGCCGGGACACCCTGGCCCATGTTCTTCTCTGTACGCCGCACCCGGGAGCGCGTCAAACGGGGGACGGCGGTGGGCCGTCCGGGTGGCGGGGCGCAGGCCGACGGTAGGGCAAGTACGACAAGGGGATCATCGGCCGGTATGCCGACCCCTGCCGCCCCACCCGAACCCGCCGAACCCACCGGCTCCACCACGCCGGCCGACCTCGCCGGTCCTGCTGACTCCGCTGCACCTACCGCACTCACCGGCCCCACTGGCTCCGCCGCATCCCCCGGCTCCGCCCAACCCGCCGCCCCGGCCGAACCCACCGGCTCCGCCACGCCGACCGACCTCGCGGGCCCCGCCGAACCCACCGGTTCCACCCAACCCGCCGCCCCTGCCGGCTCCACCGTGCCAGCCGACTCCACCGGCTTCCCCGGCTTCTCGGGGTCCACGCAATCCGTCGAGTCCCGCCGCCTCCGCCACGCGGATCGTCCCCGCCGCCCGGGCCGGGCCCGTCGGCGCGGGCTGGCCGCTCTCACCGCGCTCGCCGCCCTCGCCGTCGGCTGCTCCGCGCGGCCCGCCCAGGACCCGCCCCCGCAGGCCGCCGACCGGCCCACCCGGGCCGCACCGCCCGCCGCCGGGGCCCCGGCCGCTCCCGCCGCACCGGCTGCTCCCGCCGCGCCCGCGATGCTTCCGCAGGCTGCCGGCCGACAGGAAATGAACAGCCGACTCTCCTCCGTCGAGCGCGAGTCGACGCTCGAACAGGCCGCCGCGACGGCCCGCCGCTGGGGGCTGGCGGCACTCCCGTTGAAGGCGCCCGCCCCGCCGGCCGTCAAACCCGCGCTCGCCGACGGCCCCGGCGTCAAGCGCTCTGCCGGCCTGCCGCCCGTGGTGTACCGCGTCCCGACCAGTGACAAGGTGGTCTTCCTCACCGTCGACGACGGCGCCGAGAAGGACCCCCGGTTCGCCGCGATGGCCGCCGAGTTGGGCGTGCCGCTGTCCGCGTTCCTCTCCGACTACCTGGCCCGCTCCGACTACGGCTACTTCCGCGCCATGCGCGAGCACGGGACGGCCCTGAACAACCACACCGTCAACCACCCGGACCTGCGCCGCCTCGGCCCCGACGCGCTGCGGCGCGAGATCTGCGGCCAGCAGGACCGCCTGGAGCAGGAGACCGGCACCCGGCCCCGCCTGTTCCGGCCCCCGTACGGCGAGTACACCGAGGCCGCGCTGCGCACCGCCGCGTCCTGCGGGATCGAGGCCGTCCCGCTGTGGAACGAGGAGGCGTTCCCCGACCGCGTCGAGTACCGCTACGCCGACCAGAAGCTGCACCCGGGCGACATTGTGCTGACCCACTTCCGGGCCCCGTCCGCCGACTGGAAGGGCGACATGTCCGACATGCTGCGCCGGGTGGTCGACACCGCCACCGCCCAGGGTTTCGCCGTCGCCCGCCTGGAGGACTACCTCTGACCGGGAGTGCGGCCGGATCGGCGGGCGGAGGTAGCCTTCCCGAATGATCACGTCACCCCGTCTGGAGAAGATCACCGCCGCGAACCTGGACGCGGCGCTCGCCGTGCAGGTCCGCCCCGACCAGGCCCACCTGGTCTCCCCGGTGGTCCACTCGCTGGCCGAGGCGTACGTCTACCCCGGGGTCGCCTGGCCCCGGCTGATCATGGACGGGGAGCGGATCGTCGGCTTCCTGATGGCCTTCTTCGACATCGACTTCCGCAACGACGGCACCGACCACCGCTCCGGCCTGTGGCGGCTGAACATCGTCGCCGGGGAGCAGGGCCGCGGCTACGGCCGCTACGCCGTCCAGCAGGTCGCCGCCGAGATCCGCCGCCGCGGCGGCACCCGCCTCACCACCACCTGGCACCCCGGCCCGGACGGCCCCGAAGCCTTCTACCTCGGCCTCGGCTTCCGCCCCACCGGCGAGACCAGCGGCGACCAGACCGTCGGCGAACTCGACCTCGCCTGACCCCGCCCCGCCCCGGCCCGGCGCGACCGGGCGGCCGGGGAGGCACCCGGTCACCCGGCCCTCCTTCGCGCCCCGGGGTCGGCCAGGACCCTTGACAGTCAGGTGGTCCAGACCACCAATATGGGTCCGGTCCAGAGTGCTTCAGGTCTCCGAAGTCCCCACCTTCGAAGGGAGCGCGGTCCATGGCCGGACCCGTTCGCACACCACTCCGAACCCTGCTCGCCGCAGCCGCCGCCCTCGCCGGCGTGGCCCTCACCGGCCCCGGCGCTGCCGCCGTCCCCTCCCCCTCGAGCTCCCCGTCGCCCTCGGCGTCGAGCGTCCAGGTGCCCGCCGTCCAGGTGCAGGTCAGCCCGTCCTCGGGCGCGGTGACCGCCGGCTCCTCGACCACCGCGACCGTGCACACGGCCCTCGTCAACAACGGCTCGAACACGTCCGTCGCGATGACGGTCAGCGGCGTTCCTGCGGGGGTCAGTGCCTCGGTCAGCCCGTCCTCGGTCAACGGGGGCTCCAGCGCCGCCCTGTCCGTGTCGACCGTGTCCACGGTCGTCCCCGGCACCTACACGCTGACGGTCGAGGGCACGCTGACCGGCACCTCGGCCACGTCCTCCGCGACCTACACGCTCACCGTGACCGGCACCGCCACCCCTCCGGCGTGCCCCGCCGCCCCCTGGGTCGGCACACAGGTCTACACCGCCGGCAACACCGTCTCGTGGCAGGGCCACCGGTGGGGCGCCAAGTGGTGGACGCTGGGCGAGGAGCCCGGCACCACCGGTCGGTGGGGCGTCTGGCAGGACCTCGGTACCTGCTGATCCGGAGGATCCGGCCCGGGAAGGCGGGCGGCCTTCCCGGGCCGGGCCGCGGAGGCGCAGCGCACGGCGGTGGTGGTGCCGACGGGTCGCCGACGGCGGGTCAGGACCGCGGGCGCTCCCGCAGGTCGAACCGGTCCAGGTCCATCACCTGCGTCCAGGCGGCGGCGAAGTCCTCGACGAACTTCGCCGCGCCGTCGGCGGAGGCGTAGACCTCGGCGAGGGCGCGGAGTTCGGCGTTGGAGCCGAACACCAGGTCCGCGCGGCCGGCGTGCCAGCGGACGGTGCCGGTGGCGCGGTCGCGGCCTTCGTAGAGCGAGGGGTCGTGCGCGGCGGGGGTCCACGCGGTGGTCCGGTCGAGGAGGTTGACGAACCAGTCGTTGGTCAGCACACCGGGGGTGGCGGTCAGCACGCCCGTCGTGCTGCTCTGGTAGGTCGCGCCGAGGGTGCGCAGGCCGCCGACCAGGGCGGTGAGGTGCTGGGCGCTCAGGGCGAGCAGGTCGGCGCGGTCGACGAGGCGGTACTCGGCGGGGACGGCGTCCTTGCCCGGGTAGTTGCGGAACCCGTCGGAGGCGGGCTCCAGGTAGGAGAAGCCGTCGATGTCGGTGTGCTCCTGGGTCGCGTCGACCCGGCCGGGGGTGAAGGCGACCTTGACGTCGTGCCCGGCGTCCGCGGCGGCCTTCTCGACGGCGGCGGTGCCGGCCAGCACGATCAGGTCGGCCGTGGAGACGCCGTGGCCCTCGGGGCGGGCGGCGGCGAAGTCCGCGCGGATGTCCTCCAACTGCCGCAGCAGCCCGGCCAGGCGGTGGGGCTCGTTGACGGCCCAGCCGTTCTGCGGCTCCAGCCGGATGCGGGCGCCGTTGGCGCCGCCGCGCTTGTCGCTGCGGCGGAACGTCGACGCGGAGGACCAGGCGAGCCACACCAGGTCGGCGGTCGGGATGCCGGCGGCCAGGACCCGGGACTTGAGCTGTTCGACGGCGCCGGGGTCGAGCGGCGCCTCGGTGGGGGCGGGCAGCGGGTCCTGCCAGATCAGCTGCTCCGCGGCGACCTCGGGCCCCAGGTAGCGGGTGATCGGCCCCATGTCGCGGTGGGTGAGTTTGTACCAGGCCCGGGCGAAGGCGTCGGCGAACTCCTCGGGGTGGTCGAGGAAGCGGCGGCAGATCCGCGCGTAGTCCGGGTCGACCCGCATCGCCACGTCGGTGGTCAGCATGGCGGGGGTGCGCCGGGCGGCGGGATCGTGCGGGTCGGGGACGGTGTCCTTGCCCGCTCCGTCCTTGGGCCGCCACTGGTGCGCGCCGCCCGGGCTCTTCGTCAGCTCCCACTCGTAGCCGAGCAGGATCTCGAAGTAGCGGTTGTCCCACCGGGTGGGGGTGTCGGTCCAGATGACCTCCAGGCCGCTGGTGACGGTGTCGTTGCCCTTGCCCGTTCCGTGGGTGCCCTTCCAGCCCAGCCCCTGCTCCTCCAACGGAGCGGCCTCCGGCTCGGGGCCCAGGGTGTCGGAGGGCGCGGCGCCGTGGGTCTTGCCGAAGGTGTGGCCGCCCGCGCACAGGGCGACGGTCTCCTCGTCGTTCATCGCCATCCGGGCGAAGGTCTCGCGGATGTCGGTGGCCGCGGCCATCGGGTCCGGACGGCCGTCGGGGCCTTCGGGGTTGACGTAGATCAGGCCCATCATGGACGCGGCCAGCGGCGCCCGGAGCTCGCCGTCCTCCTGGTGCCGGTGGTCGGTGAGCCACACCGCCTCGGGGCCCCAGTACACGGCCTCGTCCGGGCCCCACACCTCTTCCCGGCCGCCGCCGAAGCCGAAGGTCGTGAAGCCCATCGACTCCAGGGCCACGTTGCCCGCCAGCACCATCAGGTCGGCCCACGACAGGGCCCGCCCGTAGGTCTGCTTCACCGGCCACAGCAGCCGCCGGGCCTTGTCGAGGTTGACGTTGTCGGGCCAGGAGTTGACCGGGGCGAAACGCTGGAGCCCGGCGCCGTTGCCGCCCCGGCCGTCGGTGACCCGGTACGTGCCCGACAGGTGCCAGGCCATCCGGATGATGAACGGGCCGTAGTGCCCGAAGTCCGCGGGCCACCAGTCCTGGGAGGTGGTCAGCACCCGCTCGATGTCCCGTTTCACCGCCGCCAGGTCGAGCGCGTCGAACGCGGCGGCGTAGTCGAAGCCGTCCCCGTTCGGATCGGCGCCCCCGGCGTAGCGGCGCAGCACGCCGAGGTCGAGGCGCTCGGGCCACCACTGCTGGATGCCGTCCCCCTTGAGCGGGCCGGGCTGCCCGCCGGTGAACGGGCAGCCGCCGGCGGTTGCCGATCCGGTGTTGTCGGGCAGCGCGTTGGTCTGGGCCTGCTCGCGGTTGTCGGGCACGTCGCGGTTGTCGGGCACGGGCTCGCCTTTCGACGGGGGCGGGAACGACCGGGCGGACCCGCCAGGAGGGGCCCGACCCGGATGCGCGCGCACCCCCGGAGCCGGCGGCGCGGACGGCACAGCCCGATCGTGTGACCGGCCCGGCCCACCGGCAACCGCTGCACCGGGCGACGGCCACCCTCCGTGTTCGACCCGGTGCCCGACCGGGCGCGGGAGCCCGGGCCCCGACGCCTTCCGTCGCCCGGAGCGCCGGTCCGGGCACCGTCGGTATCGTCGAGGTATGGCGAAGACAACACCGCTGGGAGCCGTGGCTCGCGGGGCACTCGCCGGCGCCGCCGGCACGCTCGCGATGGATGCGCTGCTGTACCTGCGCTACCGGCGCACCGGCGGCGAGGAACGGTTCGCCCCCTGGGAATCGTCGGCCTCCCTCCGGGGCTGGGAGCACGCCCCGGCCCCCGCACAGGTCGGCCGCCGACTGGTGGAGGGCCTGTTCCAGCGCAAGCTGCCCAACCGGTGGGCCCGGACGGCCAACAACGCCACCCACTGGGCCTACGGCTCACTCGGAGGTGTGCAGTACGGCCTGCTGGCCGGGTCGCTGCGCAGGCCTCGGATCGGCTACGGCCTCCCGTTCGGCGCGGGAGTGTGGGCGACGGGCTATCTCGTCCTGCCGGCGACCGGCCTCTACCGGCCGATCACCGACTACGACCGGAGCACCCTGGCCAAGGACCTGACCGCGCACCTGGTGTACGGACTGGCCACCGCCGCCTGCTTCGCCGTCCTGCAGCCCGCAGGCCGCGACGCGTAGGCCGTCCCTTCCGGTTCATCGCGTCATCGCGTCATCGTGTCATCGTGCCGACCGGACGACGGCGGCGATGCGTCGGAGCATGCGGGGCGGCCGTGCGTTCACCCCTCCCGGCCGCCCGCGACGGTGACCCTGGGGAGGGCGTGCGGGTGGTGTTCGCGCAGGTGGGCGACCAGGTGTTCGCGGAGTTCGCAGCGGAGGGCGAAGGCGTCGTCGGCGTTGGCGGCGGTGGCCAGGGCGCGGACCACCAGGGTGCTCGGGGTGGTGTCGACGACCTGGAGGGCGCTGCCCTCGCCGTCCCAGCGCGGGTTCTTGGCGAGGAAGTCCTCGAACTCGATCCGCAGCAGGTCGACGGGAGTGCTGTGGTCGAGGTGCAGCAGCGCGGTGCCGGTGATCCGGGAGGTGCGGCGGGACCAGTTCTCGAACGGGCGGCCCGCGAAGTAGGACATCGGCATCACGATCCGGCGCTGGTCCCAGGTGGCGATCACCACGGCGGTCAGGGTGATCTCCTCGACGGTGCCCCACTCGCCGCCGACCACCACCACGTCCCCGATCCGGGCCAGGTCGCCGAAGGCCATCTGGATGCCCGCGAACAGGTTCGACAGGGTGCTCTGCGCGGCGATGCCGGCCACCACGCCGACCAGTCCGGCGGAGGCGAGCAGGCTGGTGCCGAGCACCCGCACCGCGGGGAAGGTCATCAGCATCGCGGCCAGCGCCAGCAGCGCGATCGCCGCCTGCAGGATCCGGCCGAGCAGCCCGGCCTGGGTGCGGGCCCGGCCGACCCAGCCCGGGTCGCGCCGCCGCACGGCGAGCCGCACCGCGCCGTCCAGCAGCAGGACGGCGGCCCGGCCGGCCAGCCATCCGCAGGAGCCGATGGTGGCCAGCGTCAGCAGGTGCGCGACGCCGGCGGGCGCCCGGACCCACGGCTGGGCGGCGAGCATCAGCAGGCAGGCCGCGACGGCCAGCATCGGCCGCCGGCAGCCGCGCAGCAGCTCCGGCACCGCCCCCGACCGGGTGGACCGGGCGGCCAGCCGGACCGCGACCGCCTCGACGAGCCGGTCGAGCCCGTACAGCAGCACCCCCACCGCCGCCCCGGCCGCCACCAGCCGCACCGCGCTCCACCACACGTTCCCGCCTCCTCGCGCCGACGTCCGTCCCCGAACGGTCCGCCGGGGAACGGGTGCCGCCTTTCCGCCGCGCCCGGATTCACACCCCGCCGACGCCCCCTCCGCGGCCCGCCGCCCGTTGCGCACCCCGGCACCGGATTGGCTCCCCGCCGCCGGATTCGCTGCCCTCCGCCAGATTCGCTGCCCGCGGCCGGGCATACGCGGGACGGCAACAGCGGGCCGCGAGCCGGGAGGTGCGGGCAGGTGAACCCGATCGAGCGGGCGCTGCGGGCGGTCGACCGCACCCAGCGCCGGATCAGGCCGGTCGCCGCGACGGTCGGCGTGGTGAAGAAGTACGGCGACGACCGGGGCGGCCTGCTGGCCGCGCTGATCACCTACTACGGCTTCGTGGCGCTGGTGCTGCTGCTCCTGCTGCTGTCGACGGTGCTCGGCTTCGTGCTGCACGGCCGCCCCGGTGCGCAGCGGGCCGTGCTGGACTCCGCGCTCGCCGACTTCCCGATCATCGGCGACCAGCTGCGCGAGAACGTGCACTCGGTGCGGGGCAGCGGCCTGGCGCTGGCGATCGGCGCCGCCGGGCTGCTGTACGGGGCGCTCGGGATCGCCCAGGTGCTGCAGCACGCGATGGCGGAGGTGTGGAACGTGCCGGGGGTGCGGCGGCCGGGGTACTGGCCGCGGCTGGCCCGCAGCCTGCTGCTGTTCGCGGCGCTGGGGACGGGGACGGTCCTGGCGACGGCCTCGGCGGCGCTGGTCGGCACGGCCCCGGCCGGGCCGTTCGCCCGGGTGGGCGGGCTGCTGCTGTCGGCGGTGGTGAACACGGCGCTGTTCGCGCTCTGCCTGCGCATCCTGACGCCCCGTGAGATCGGGACGCGGGCACTGCTGCCTGGCAGCGTCCTCGCCGGGCCGCTGTTCACCCTGCTCCAGGCGTTCGGCGCGGCCCTGGTGGCGCACCAGTTGCGGCACGCCACGGCGGTGTACGGGTTCTTCGCCACCGTGATCGGCCTGCTGTCCTGGCTGTACCTGGCGGCGCAGGTGACGGTGCTGGCCGCCGAGTCGAACGTGGTGCTGGCGCGCCGGCTGTGGCCGCGCTCGCTGCTCCAGCCGCCGCTGACCGGCCCGGACGAGGAGGTGCTGGCCTCGCTGGCCCGGCAGGAGGAGCGCCGCCCGGAGCAGCGGGTCGAGGTGGACTTCACGGACGACGGCAACGCTGCGGACGGGAACGTCGCCGACGACGGGAACGGGAAAGGCTCGGCGGGCCCGCCGGGACGGGGCGGGGGCTGACGGGCCGAGGGGCCGAGGGGTGGTCAGCGGGCCAGGCGGGTGACCAGGTCGCGCCAGGCGGCTTCGAGCTGTTCGGGGCTGCGGCCGCGCCGGGTCAGCTGGTCGTGGATCAGGGCCGGGTCGAGCATGCCGAGCAGGGCGTCGGCGAGGAGTTCCAGGTCGCCGTGGACGCCGGCCGCGCGGAGCAGCAGGACGAGGTGGCGGGTGCGGACCGCGCGGGGGGCGGCGGTGTAGCGGGTGGCGGTGTGCCGGTCGGACTCCAAGTAGACGTTCATGTGGGCGAGTTGGTGGCGCAGCGCGGTCTCGCCGAAGGCGGTCAGCCGGGCCAGTGGGGCGGCGCCGGGGCCGAGCGGCGGCGGGCCGAACATGAAGGCGGCCTGGAACTCGCGCTCGGTGCTGTCGAGCACGGCGTACAGCAGGCCGGTGCGGTCGCCGAAGCGGCGGAAGACCGTCCCCTTCCCGACTCCGGCGGCGGTGGCGACCGCGTCCATGGTGAGATGTTCCGCGCCCCGCTCCCGGATCAGTTCGGCGGCGGCGCCGAGGACCTTGACCCGGTTGCGGGCGGCGTCCGCGCGCTCGGCCGGCTCCTGGTCGTGGAGCGGGAGGAGGGGGCGGTCGGCGGGCGGGGGTGCGACCGGTCCGGTGGGGGTGGCGGGGGAGGTCATGGGCCTCACTCTAACTCCCTCCGGAAGAAAATGGACTGTGGTCCGTTTCCGTGGCAGACTCCATTCGGGCCCCCAACCGGACCACAGTCCGGTAAAGCCGGTCCGCAGTCCGGCAACGCCGGTCCGCCGTTCGTTCCCCGTGGCCCGCGAGGGCCCCGGGCAGATGACGTCTCTCGGGAGTTCCCACATGTCCGTCCGCATCCTCGCCCTCGTCGGCAGCCTCCGCGCCGGCTCGCACAACCGTCAGCTCGCCGAGGCGGCCGTCAAGCTGGCGCCCGAGGGCGCCGAGGTGACCATCGCCGAGGGCCTGGCCGAGATCCCGTTCTACAACGAGGACATCGACGTCGAGGGCAGCGTCCCGGCCGCCGCCGTCGCGCTGCGCGAGGCCGCTGCCGCGGCCGACGCGCTGCTGCTGTTCTCGCCCGAGTACAACGGCACCATCCCCGCCGTGCTGAAGAACGCCATCGACTGGCTGTCCCGCCCGTACGGCGCGGGCGCGCTGACCGGAAAGCCGGTCGCCGTGGTCGGCACCGCCTACGGCCAGTACGGCGGCGTCTGGGCGCAGGACGAGGCCCGCAAGGCCGCGGGCATCGCCGGCGCGAAGGTCCTGGAGGACGTGAAGCTCTCCGTGGCCGGCTCGGTGGTCCGCTTCGCCGAGACCCACCCGTCCGACGACGCCGAGGTCGCCGCCCAGCTGGCCGCCGTCCTGGGCCAGATCGCCGCGGCCGCCTGACCCAGCACCGCCCGCACCACGACGGCCGCGCCCCGGCACCCCTGGGGCGCGGCCGCGCGCGCTCCCGGCGACCCGCCGCCCCGGAGCGTGCCTGCCCGGATGGCCCCGCCAACGTCTCAATGGCGTACGGAAAACGCTTTCCCGTTGGTCCGTCAGTTCGGCTCCGGCGCCCGACCGCACCGCAGTCGCGCCGAAGGCGTACCGCTATCGCACCGTAGGCGTACCGCAGTCGCGCCGAAAGCGAGCCCGGCTCGCGTCCCACCATGCGGAAAGGCCGGTGGTGCGGGGAGCGGCCGTGGTCGACTGGGCGGCACACCCACCCCTGGCCGGAGGAGTTCGCCGTGGCGCCCGTGCTGCCCTCGCTCGACGGACTGGAGTTCGCGCCGGTCGCCCGCGCCGCGCACGGCGAGGTCGACCCCGGGACCCGGTTCGCCTACCGCGAGCGGGACGGCCGGGTCTGGGCCGACTACCGGGGCGGCGAGATCGTGCACGGGCACCTGGTCGGCACCCGCACCGGCGACACCGTCGACTTCCGCTACGTGCAGCTCAACCGGGACGGCGAGACCAACTCCGGCCACTGCGTGAGCCGGCTGACCCGGCTCCCGGACGGGCGGCTGCGGCTGGACGAGACCTGGCGCTGGGAGTCCCGCCCGGGCGCGGGCACCAGCGCCGTCGAGGAGGTCCTGCCACGCCCGGTCGGCCCGCCCGCGCCGCTGTCGGCGGGGCCCGGTAGCGTCCGGCCCATGACTGATCGTGAGACCTACGCCCCTCTGGTGTTCTTCGAGTACGACCACCGGCCCGGCTCCTACTGCCTGATGCTGACGGACGACCGGATGACCGAGGTGGACGAGGTGTTCGAGGCCGCGGGCCAGCCCAACGGCGGCTACGGCTGGGAGGCGGTGGCGCGCTCCGCGGTGCAGAACCGGGCCCCGCACCTGGAGGGGCGGTTCAGCTACGACCCGGAGGCCGGCATGTTCGTGGCCTACGGCGACGACCCGGCGGCGCTGCGCGAGCTCGGCGCCCTGCTCTCCGGCGCGTTCGCGGACCGGCCCGCGCTGCGCGAGCTGATCGACGCCGCCGACCCCGACTGGTTCGACTGAGCCGCCGCCCGGGCACGCGAGAACGCCGACGGCCGCCCCTCCCGACATGAGGGGCGGCCGTCGGCGTCCTGCGAAGTGGCCTACTGGGCCGGGGAGTCGCCTCAGACCGAGAGGACCTGACCCGGGTAGATGACGTCCGGGTTGGCGCCGATGGTCTGCGCGTTGGCGTTGAACAGCGCGTCCACGGTGGTGCCGTTGGCGGCCGCGATCGCACCCAGGGTGTCGCCGTCCTTGACGGTGTAGCTGCCGCCGTTGCCCTTCGAGCCGTTGTCGCTCTTCTTCCAGGACTGGGCCTGGCCCTGACCCTGGCCCTGGTCGGTGGAGCGCTGCGAAGTGCCCTTGTTCGACGAGGAGTTGGTGGACTGGGCGTCGGTCGAGGTGGTGGCCGGCTTCGAGGACTTGGTGGAGCTGCTGGAGTTGCTGGAGCTGCCCGCGGAGGTGTCGACCTGGGCGGCGGCGCCGCCCTTGGTCAGACCGGCCTGGATCGAGCACACCGGCCAGGCGCCGGGGCCCTGGGAGGCCAGCACCTTCTCGGCGACGGCGATCTGCTGCGCCTTGCTGGCCTGGTCGGCCTGCGGGGCGTAGGCGGTGCCGCCGAAAGCGGCCCAGGTGGAGGAGGTGAACTGCAGGCCGCCGTAGAAGCCGTTGCCGGTGTTGATGGACCAGTTGCCGGTCGACTCGCACTGCGCGACCTTGTCCCAGGTGGACACGTCCGCGGCCGAGGCCGAGGTCGCCGCCACGAGGCCGGCCACCGGGAGGACGGCCACCGCGGAGCCCGCCACGACGGCGGCGCGGACGCGGTTGCGGGTACGGCTGCCCTTCTCGGCGGTGGTGGCGGTCGTGGCGGCGGCGGTCTCGTTACGGAAGATCATGCGGTTCCTTTCGGATGCCCCGGGCAGGCAAGGCGGAACCAGGGCCCCGATGGGCCCGCGGTCTCTCGCGCTTGTGGATCGGACGGGGCCGGTCGCTGATCGACCGGCGCTCGTCGCGGTCACCCTGCCCGTACGGGCGGCTGGTCTGCCGCGCCGGGGCTTCGATTCGGGTGATCCCGGGTAGTGCGCCCTGCACTGGTTACGAAGCTACGGGCGTTCCGACCGAACGCCAAGCATTCGAAGGTCTGCCCAGCTCAGCGGCCTGTTACCGCCGGTACAGCGGCTGCCGCGGGCCGACCGGACCGCGATTTTCCGGGCCCGGACGCCGCGCGGTGTGACCGGGCTCACCGGTTTTGGGCCCCGATCGCCGGGGAACGGCGCACAGCGCGTGACGGGGCGCTGACCGGCTGCCGACCGTCCAGCGCCCGGGCTATGGGGCGGGCCACAGCCGCCACCGACCGTCCATCCGCCGCTCACCCAGCGTGGCCGAACTGCCGCCTCAGGAAAGGGCAGTGAGCACCCGCGGCCCGTCCTCGGTGATCGCCACGGTGTGTTCGGCGTGCGCGCCGCGCGAGCCGTCCGCCGAGCGCAGCGTCCAGCCGTCCGGGTCGGTCTTCAGCTTGGCGGTGCCCGCGCACCACCACGGCTCCAGCGCCAGGGTGAGGCCGGGGCGCAGCTCCAGCCCGCGTCCGGGGCGGCCGACGTTGGCGACGTGCGGGTCCTCGTGCATGGTGCGGCCCAGGCCGTGGCCGCCGAAGTCGGTGTTGATCCGGTAGCCCGCGCCCTGGCCGACGGCGGCGATGGCGGCCGAGATGTCGCCGATCC
The DNA here is from genome assembly GCF_044741705.1 of Kitasatospora sp. NPDC088134. Classification (NCBI taxonomy): domain Bacteria; kingdom Bacillati; phylum Actinomycetota; class Actinomycetes; order Kitasatosporales; family Streptomycetaceae; genus Kitasatospora; species Kitasatospora sp. NPDC088134. The sequence continues at coordinate 18,071 of NZ_JBIUTD010000038.1, forward strand.
GGTTGCCGGGCACCGCGGCGGCGATCGCCGCGTCCAGCGCCGCCCGGGTCGAGTCGACCAGCCGGACGTCCTGCTCGGCGGGCGTGCCGAGGATGACGGTGACCGCCGAGTCGGCCACCCAGCCGTCGATCGACACCGCGAAGTCCAGGCTCAGCACGTCCCCGTCGCGCAGCACGTACGGGTGCGGCTGCCCGTGCAGCACGGCGTCGTTCACCGACAGGCAGATCACGTTGCGGAACGGGCCGCGGCCGAAGGACGGCGCGTAGTCCCAGTAGCAGGACTGCGCGCCGCGCCGCTCGATCAGCTCGCGGGCCCGCAGCTCCAGGTCCATCACGTCCCGCCCGACCTCGGCGAGCGCGGACAGCTCGGCCAGCGTCTCGGCGACGAACCGGCCGGTGACGGCCATCTTCTCGATCGACTGCGGGTTCTTGAACTCGATCACGGCGCGACTCCCGGGACGGCCCGGCCGCCCGCTCGAAGGGGCCGCCGGCCTTCGCGGACCGGCGGCGGACAGCGCCACGCTAGCAGGCGAACGGTATTCAAATACCGCCGCCCTCCACCGTCCGGGCCGGGCGTCGGCTGCGGCTGCGGCTGCGGCTGCTGGTTTGCGAGTGGCGGTCCGGGCGTCGAATCGATCGTCCGCCCACAACCGTTGTCGAGGCGCCCTCCCCGTGCCTCACCGGGGGAAGCACACCCGCGGCTCCCGGAAAGACAACGGCTTCTCGGCCTGGTCTTTCACCGCGCACGGCGAGGTGGGCCTGGAGCATCTGCACCGCGCCGGTGAGCTCGAAGGGCGCGTCCGCGCGCGTGCACAGGCACTCGCAGAAGTCCGTCCGAAAGCGGGACAGCACGTCCCGCTGCTCGACGGCGGGCAACTGTGCCCGACAGCCCGGCAGGCCGGCCTGGAAGCCCTGTTCCCGGCCTCCGAGCAATCGGACACGTCGAGCAGGCCCTGTACGACGCCGGCGGTTGTCACTCCGGGGGACCGGGCCGGTGGACCCTGCGGTTGCGGTACAGCGTTCGCCGCTTGGCCGACGTTCGGGTGGGGTCGTAGTCGAACGCTGCGGCCGTCACCCCGTGATCCGGGGGGAGCGTGGCGTTGATCCGCACGACGTGCGGGTAGGCGAACCGGTCCACGAGCGGGACGCGCAGCCACGCGCGCAGCCAGAGTGGATAGTCATGGGTCCGCAACGGCAGGCCATGTCGGCCGTCGAGATGGTTCCAGCCGGGAATCCGCATCGATGAGGCTCCTTCGCGTGCGGGCCGGGGGGTTCTCGCCACCACGGTACGGGGTGCGGCGGGGCCTGGCGGTGCAGGCCCCGCAGCCGGCTGACTCCGGGTCAGGTTCCGCAGGTGAAGCGGCCGCTCGCGCTGCGGAGCAACGGGCCGTCCGTGGAAGTCACCGTGTCGGCGGGCGCGGCCACGGTGCCGGGCACGGGATGCCGCACGACGTGCACGGGCCGGATCGCGGTCGAGCCCCCGTTCAGCGAGCGGGAGGTCGCCCACCTGCGGAAGTTCGCCGGCACCCGGCGGACGGGCCGCGAGCGCGGCCGCGTTCCGTTCAGTGTCCGGCGGCGGAGAGCAGGGTCTCGACGGCGGTGCGGGCGCGGGCGGCGGGGGTCGGGTCGCCGGTGATGGCGGCGGTGACGATGGCGCCCTCGGCCAGCAGTTGGACCGGCGCCGGGTCGGTCAGGCCGGCCGCCCGGCACCAGGTGGCGAGGTCCCGGTGGAACGCCTCCTTGTGGGCGCGGACCTCGGCCAGCACGGCCGGGGAGGACGGGCCCAGCTCGCCGAAGGCGTTGATCCAGGCGCACCCCCGGTAGCCCGGCTCGCCGAACCACCGCTCCAGCCAGTCGAACACCGCCAGCAGCCGCTCCCGGGGCTCGGCCCGCTCCGCCACGGCCGCCGCCAGCCGCCCGCGCCAGCGCGCGTCCCGCCTGCGCAGCACCGCCACCACCAGGTCGTCCTTGGTCGGGTGCAGCCGGTAGATCCGCTTCAGCGGCAGCCCCGACGCGGCGCGCACCTCGTCCATCCCGACGGCCCGGACGCCCTTCTCGTAGAACAGCGCCTCGGCGGCGTCGAGCAGTGCCGCGCCGTCCTGGCGGACCTGGTCCTCGGTGAGTGGGGCGGGCACGGCGGCTCCTCGGGCGGTCGGATCCGGATTGACCTGGAGAACGGTCGTTCCCTACTCTAGGTCCGAGACTCTGGAGAACGCTCGTTCTCCATCTGCCGGAGGAGGCCGCCATGTCCGAGGACCGCCCGCCCCGCCCGCCGTTCACCCGCGAGAGCGCGCTCGCCAAGGTCCAGGCCGCCGAGGACGGCTGGAACTCCCGCGACCCGCGCCGGGTCGCCCTCGCCTACACCCCCGACTCGGTCTGGCGGAACCGCGACGCCTTCGTCACCGGCCGGGAGGAGATCACCGCCTTCCTCACCGCCAAGTGGCAGCGCGAGCACCAGTACGCCCTGCGCAAGAGCCTGTGGGCCTTCGAGGACGACCGGATCGCCGTCCGCTTCCAGTACGAGTGGCACGACGCCGACGGCCAGTGGTGGCGCAGCTACGGCAACGAGCTCTGGGAGTTCGACGCGCACGGCCTGATGTCCCGCCGCGAGGCCAGCATCAACGACACCCCCATCGACGCCGCCGACCGCCGGATCTTCGGCCCCCGGCCCGCCGAGGAGCGCGACGGCGCGGAGCGGCTGCCGCTGCGCTGAGGCCGCCGGACGGGAGGGTTTGGGCGTCCGGGCGCCTCGTTCAGTAGCGTGTCGGCATGGTCCGAGTCCCCCTCACCCCCGAGCAGATCGAGGCCGGCCGCCGCCTGGGCGCGCTGTTCCGCGAGACCCGGGCCGGCCGCGACCCAGCGACGATCGCGCACAGCGCCGGGATCTCCCCCGAAACCCTCCGCAAGATCGAGATGGGCCGCCTCCCCAGCCCCGGCTTCGGCACCGTCGTCGGCCTCTGCGCCGCGCTCGGCCTTCCCCTGGACACGGCGGCGCGGACCTGGCTGCAGGCCGAATGACAGCCGAATGACAAGGGCCTTCGGCCCGGAACGGGGTGGCGCCCAGCGGCCTCTCGGACACCAGCCCCTCGGCGCCGCCGTTCCCCGGGCCCCTGGAGCTTCGCTCCCCGGGCCCCTGGATGCCCGAGCGTGTGCCTAGCGGATGCGGCGCAGTTCGCGGTCGACGGCCCACGGGTCGGCGACCGGGCCGAGGTGGGCGAGCTTGTCCGGGTTGATGACGGTGCGGACGGTGCGGACCCGGCCGTCGAGGACCTCCAGGGACATCACGCGCAGGACCAGGCCGTCGCGGTCGCGGAACAGCGCCCCGGGTTCCCCGTTGACCTCGCACGGCTCGCAGCTGATCCCGGTCTCCGTCATCAGCGGGTGGACGGTGGCGAGCAGTCGGGCCACCTTCTCCGCGCCGGCCACGGCGCGGGCCAGCTGGGGGGCCTTGCCGCCGCCGTCGCCGACGAGTTCGACGTCCGCGGACAGCACGCGTCGCAGCCCGGCGAGGTCTCCCCGGGAGAGCGCCGCGAAGAACCGTCCGGCCAGTTCCTCGCGTTCCCGGCGGTCGGCGGCGAACCGGGGGCGGCCCTCGCTCATGTGGCGGCGGGCCCGGACGAGCAGTTGCCGGCAGGCGGGTTCGGTGCGGCCGACCGTCGCGCCGATCTCGTCGAAGCCGAAGCCGAAGACGTCCCGCAGCACGAACACCGCCCGCTCCAGCGGGCTGAGCCGTTCCAGGAGCAGCAGGGCCGCCATCGACACCGAGTCGGCGAGTTCCGCCGCCCGGGCCGGGTCCTGGTAGGGGTCGTCGAGCAGCGGTTCGGGCAGCCACGTCCCGACGTACGCCTCGCGCCGCACCCGGGCGGAGCGCAGCACGTCGAGGGCGATCCGGGTGACGGTGGTCGACAGGAAGGCCCGGGGCGAGTCCGGCCGGGTCGGCGAGGCGTCGTAGCGGAGCCAGCTCTCCTGGACGGCGTCCTCCGCCTCGCTCACGCTGCCCAGCATCCGGTACGCGATCGAGAACAGCAGCGGCCGCAGCTCCTCGAACTCCTCGACCTTGCCCACGCGACTCTCCCCCTGCGGTGCGTGCCGTCCGGGGGTGCCGGACGGGCCCGATACGGAGCCGGGGCGGCCCGCGCTCCCGCGGACCGTCCGGCTCGTCGTGATCTTGGCACTTCCGCCCCCGCCGGGGAACCCCGGCTCAGTGGAACTGCCCCGCCTGGTAACCGCCGCCGGGCTGCCGGGTGATGGCGTTCAGCCGGTTCACCATGTTCATGAACGACACCAGCATGACGAGGGCCGTCAGCTGCTCCCCGTCGTAGTGCCGGGCGGCCCGCTCCCAGGTCGCGTCGTCGACCCCGGCCGCCCCGTCGGCGATCCGGGTGCCCTGCTCGGCGAGCGCGAGCGCGGCGCGCTCGGCCTCGGTGAAGACCGTCGCCTCGCGCCAGACCGCGACCATGCCCAGCCGCAGCGCGCTCTCGCCGGCCGCCGCGGCCTCCTTCAGGTGCATGTCGACGCAGGCCGAGCAGCCGTTGATCTGGCTCACCCGGAGCGCCACCAGCTCCCGCGTCGCGGCGGGCAGCGACGACTCCTGCAGGGTCCGACCCGCCGCCATGACGTGCTTGAGCGCCCGGCCGGCGATCGGGGCGGCGAAGTAGTCCAGTCGTGCGTCCATCGTGTGCTCCTCCGGATCGGTCCGTGCTTGCACCCCATGGACGGGGCGGCCCCCGCCGTTGTGACACGAACCGGTGTGACGCACGTCTCCCCGACGGGATGTCACGGGCCGGGCCGCTGCCCCGTCCAGGGTGCGGGCGCCCTCCCCCGGGGGGCGGCCGCCACCTCGTTCCGGCGCTGGAGAAAGACCACCGACATGCAGATCCTTCGGTACGTGTTCCTCGTCTTCCACCTGTTCGGCTTCGCCGCGCTGCTGGGCGGCGTCTTCTACCAGGTGCGCGGAAAGGACCCGGTCGCGGGCGGCTACATGGTGACCAGCGCGATCGTCCAGCTCGTCACCGGCGCCGGCCTGGTCTGGACCCGCCTCTCCCTCGACCTCCCCGTCCTGCACGCGAAGACCGGCGTGAAACTCGCCCTGGACGCCCTGATCGCCGCCGTCGCCCTGCTGGGCATGCGCACCAAGCAGCCCTGGGCCTTCTACACCGTGGCCACCGCGACGGCCGCCGCAGCCGTCGTCGCCGTCGCCTGGACGTAGGGAGTGCGGTTCCCAGGAAATGCCTTCAGGGGCCCGGGGAACGGCGGGGCCGAGGGGCGGGTGGCCGACGGGCCGCGGGGCGCCACGCCGTTTCGGGCCGAAGGTCGGAAGGTCGGAAGGTCAGAGCGCGAGCCGCAGTGCCAGCAGGCCGACCAGTCCGTAGCCGACCGCGTAGGTCGTGCGGCGCAGGCGCGGCCCCAACCGGGCCCCCGCGAAGGCGCCCGCCGCGGCGAGGAGGTGCTGCCACAGGAGCGAGGCGAGGAAGACGCCCGTGACGAAGGCCGTGGCTCCGGCGTGGGCGCCCGTGCCGCGGGCGGCGATCAGGGCGGTGAAGTAGAGGGCGGTGGTGGGGTTGACCGCCGTGAGGAGGGCGAAGCGCAGGAACGCCCGGCCGGCGCCGCGCGCGGACGGGGCGGGGACGGGTTCGGCGGCGCCCCGCAGACCGAGCAGGCCGTGCACGGCGATCGCGCCGAGCAGCAGCGCGGAGACGGCCCGCACCGCGCCCTCGTGCCCGGCGAGCAGCGCGGCGACCCGCGGGCCGGCCAGCACCGCGACCGTCGCGTACGCGCCGTCGACCGCGGCGACAGCCGTCGCCCCACCCGCGGCGGGTGCCCAGCCGCGGCGGCCCTCCTGGAGCAGCAGGACCCCGACCGCGCCCAGTGGCACCGCCACGCCGAGTCCCGCCACCGCGCCTTCGAGGGCCGCACTTGTCATGGGGCAACGATGGCGGTCCACGCCGCCCCGGCGCACCGCATTTTCAGCGGGCGGCCACCGCCGGTCCGGCCCCGCGCCGTTTCCGGGCCGCCCTGACGGCGAGCACGGAGCGGTAGGAGAGGACGGCGAGCACGGACTCCGCGGAGAGCACGGAGCCGGCGCTGCGCCAGGAGCCGACGGAGAGCACCGACAGCGCGGAGCCGAGGCCGCCGAGCGACAGCACCGAACCGACCGAGCCGACGGACAGCACCGAGTAGGCGCAGCCGATCGACAGGAAGGAGCCGGTCGAGCCGACCGAGAACCCGGTCGCCGCCGCCTTCCGCAGCCACTGCGCGTTCCGCTGGACGGACATGTCGCCTCCCGTGGGTCCGGTGCTCGCTGCCGGTCAGCCTGCCGTCCCCGCTCCCCCGGCGCAAAGGGGCTGGTCGGCGGGTGTTTGGATGGAACCTTTGCGCGCGGGCAGGAGAGGGCCGGAGGTGGCGGGGATGGGTGCGGAAGCGCTGGCGCTGGTGCTGCTGGCCGTGGTGCTGGTGTGCGCGGTGCGGCGGCCGTTCGGCTGGCCGGAGGCGGTGACCGCGGTGCCGGCGGCGGGCCTGCTGGTGGCGGTGGGGGCGGTGTCGCCGTCGGCGGCGTGGGCCGAGATCGGACGGCTGGCGCCGGTGGTCGGGTTCCTGGCGGCGGTGCTGGTGCTGGCCCGGCTGTGCGACGAGGAGGGCCTGTTCGGGGCGCTGGGCCAGTGGATGGCGGGCGCGTCCGGCGGGCGGCCGGTGCCGCTGCTGCGGCAGGTGTTCGCGGTGGCGGCCGTGGTGACGGCGGTGCTCAGCCTGGACGCGACCGTGGTCCTGCTGACGCCGGTGGTGCTGGCCACCACCGGCGTGCTCGGGGTCCGGGCCCGCCCGCACCTGTACGCGTGCGCGCACCTGGCGAACTCGGCCTCGCTGCTGCTGCCGGTGTCGAACCTGACGAACCTGCTGGCGTTCACCGCGAGCGGCCTGGGCTTCGGCCGGTTCACCGCGCTGATGGCGTTGCCCTGGCTGGCCGCCGTCGGCGTCGAGTACCTGGTGCTGCGGCGCTTCTTCGCCGCCGACCTGGCCGTCCCCGCCGAGCACCCCGTCCCCGCCGAACGGCCCCGGCTGCCCCGCTTCCCCCTGTTCACCGTCGCGGGCACGCTGGCCGGGTTCGTGCTGGCCTCCGCGCTGGACCTCTCCCCCGCGTGGGCGGCGACGGCGGGCGCGCTGGTGCTGGCCGTCCGGGCGCTGCGGGACGGGCGGACCACGCCGCGCCGGATCGTGGACGCCGCGGCGGTGCCGTTCCTGGCGTTCGTACTGGCCCTCGGCGTGGTGGTGAAGGCCGTGGTCGACAACGGGCTCTCCGCCCACCTCGCCGCGCTCGTCCCGGCCGGGGACTCGCTGCCGGTGCTGTTCGCCCTCGCCGGGCTGGCCGCGCTGCTCGCCAACCTGGTCAACAACCTGCCCGCGACGCTGCTCCTGGTCCCGCTCGCCGCGACCTCCGGGCCGGGCCCGGTGCTGGCCGTCCTGCTGGGCGTCAACCTCGGGCCGAACCTCACCTACGCGGGTTCCCTCGCCATCCTGCTGTGGCGCCGCCTCACCCCCGCGAGCAGCGCCGCCACCTTCACCCGCCTGGGCCTGCTCACCGTCCCGACCACCCTCGCGGCCTCGGTCCTGGCCCTGTGGGCCTCGCTGCAGATCTTCTGAGGCAGGACGGGAGAAATCAGGGGCCCGGGGAACGGCGGGGCCGAGGGGCGTGGGGCCGGAACACAGTGGGGCGCTACGGGGCGTCGGCCAAAAGACCTTCGGCCCGAAACGGGGCAGCGCCCAGCGGCCCGTCGGACACCAGCCCCTCGGCCCCGCCGTTCCCCGGGCCCCTGACGGGGCTCCCTGATCACCCAGCGTGTGCCGAGAAGTTCCCCGGCGGGGGCTCTCGCTTATGCTTCGCGTCGGCCCAGGAGTTTCTCCCGAGATTTGTGTTATCAGCTGTTGGTCGGTGGATCTCCCAAGGTGTGAGGGCAGGCAGCGAGAGCACGAGGGCGGTCCGGGCTGTGGAGAGTGGGCGGGTGACGGCGCTGGTCGAGCGCGCGCAGCGCGGCGACCGGCAGGCGGTGGCGGAGCTGGTGGGCGGGCATCTGCCGCTGGTGTACAACGTGGTGGGCCGGGCGCTGGCCGGGCATCCGGACACCGACGACGTGGTGCAGGAGACCATGCTGCGGGCGGTGGACGGGCTGCCGGGGCTGCGGGAGCCGGAGGGCTTCCGGAGCTGGCTGGTGGCCATCGCGGTGAACCAGGTCCGCCGCCGGTTCCGCGACAGCGGGCCGGACGCGGTGCCGGACCCGGCCGCCGTCGCCGATCCGGCGGGGGACTTCGTGGGCCTGACGATCGTCCGGCTGGGGCTGTCCGAGCAGCGCCGCGAGGTCGCGGAGGCGACCCGCTGGCTGGACGAGGGCGACCGAGACCTGCTGGCGCTGTGGTGGCTGGAGGCGGCGGGCGAGCTGAGCCGCCCCGAGCTGGCGGCCGCGCTGGAGGTGACGCCGCAGCACGCGGCGGTGCGGGTGCAGCGGATGAAGGGGCAGCTGGACGCGGCCCGGCTGGTGGTGCGGGCGCTGGCGGCGGTGCCGCCGTGCCCGTGGCTGGCCGAGCTGACGGCGTCCTGGGACGGGGTGCCGAGCACGCTGTGGCGCAAGCGGATGGGCCGGCACGTCCGGGAGTGCGCGCGCTGCTCGGAGCAGCGGCAGGGGCTGTTCCCGGCGGAGGGGCTGCTGGCGGGGCTGGCGATGGTGCCGCTGCCGGACGGGCGGCTGCTGGACGCGGTGCTGACCCGCTCGGGGGCCGGGCCGGCAGCGCGTCCGGCGGGGTCGCACCGGCGGGGGCCGCAGGGCGGTTCGCGCCGGGCGGGGGCGCGTCGGGGTCACCGGGGGGCGCGGCGGCGCGGTCCGGCGCGGGTGCTGGTCGGCGGCGGGGTGGTGGCGGTGGCCGTCGGCCTGCTGGCGGTGCTCGGTCTGGAGGACCCGCCGGACGCGACGGGCGAGGCCGAACAGGCGCCGACCGCGGTGGCGCTGGTGGACCCGGCCCAGGGCACGGCCCCGGCCGCCGCGGAGAGTGCCTCGGCCGCACCGTCCGCGTCGCCCCCGGCCAAGCCCTCCCCGAGCGCTTCCCCGTCCCCGACCCCGTCCGCGTCCGTCAAGGCCCAGGCCCCCGCGCCGCCCGCGCCCGCCGCCAGTAGTACGGCGGCGACCGCCGCGAAGCGGTCCGCGGATCTCGGCCAGCAGGTGCTGGACCTGGTCAACTCCCAGCGGGCGCAGGCGGGTTGCGGCCCGGTGCGGGCGAACGGGCAGCTGGCGACGGCGGCGCAGCGGCACTCGGACGACATGGCGGCGCGCAACTTCTTCGACCACACGAACCCGGACGGGGCCGGACCGCAGCAGCGGATCGACGCCGCCGGGTACCGGTGGAGCGGCTGGGGCGAGAACATCGCGCGCGGGCAGAAGGACCCGGCGGCGGTGATGGACAGTTGGATGAACAGCCCCGGCCACCGGGCGAACATCCTGAACTGCAAGTTCACCGAACTCGGCGTGGGCATCCACCTGGGCGCGGGCGGCCCGTGGTGGACCCAGGACTTCGGAACTCCCGCCTGAGGCACGGGTGTTGACGGGCCGTCGCCGTTGACGGTCCGTCAGGTTCCGCTGCCGGGCGCTCAGTCGGCGGCCACGGGGCTGCCCTCGCGCTGGCGCGGGACGACCTCGACGGCGTCCGGCTCGTCGGCCTCCTCGGGCAGCGCGTTCTCGGGCAGCGCACCCTCGGGCGGCGTGCCCTTCGCGGGGACGGCCCCCCGGAGGTCGGCGAGGGCGTCCTCGACGGAGTCGTGCGCGTCGAAGATCCGCTCGATGCCGAAGAGTTGGAGGATCTTGCGGGTGTGGGTCTCGGGCCCCGGCAGGACCAGCCGCAGCAGGCCGGACCGGGAGGCCAGCATGCGGCGGGTGGCGACCAGGACCGCGAAGCCGGTGGAGTCGCAGAAGTCGACGCGGCTGATGTCGACCACCATCCGCAGGCAGCCGTCGGTGATCAGCCGCTGGAGGCGCTCGCGGAGTGCGGCCACTCCGCTGATGTCCACCTCGCCGGCCACCTGGACCACGGTCCAGCCGTATCGCTCCCCGTAGCTCACGCTCAGTGCCACTCTGGTGCCTTTCTCCGGGATCGCTGGGGGTATGCGGCCTGTGCCCGATTCCGGCCGCGGCAATCCTGCCGGAGGTGATGATTTCGCGGTCAAGGGGAGGAATTTCCGCGAAATGTCATGGCCCGGCTCCGCTTGACGGAGGAATTCGCTGGTCGACCCGACGATCTGCACAGGATTTCCTCCGGTTGGCGGTACCGGATTCCGGGCCGGCCCGTCCGTTCCCCGGAGCACGGTGGGTGACGACGCGCGTGGTTCACCCGGACGGCCCACGCAGGTTCCTGACGGTTCGTCAGCTCAGGCCGGGCAGCGACTCCTGCCCCCGGTCCCGTTCCTCGCCCGCCGCCCGGGCCGCGCGCAACCGCCGCGCGGTGGCGTCGGGGGCGATCAGCGGGGCGGGGTAGTCGGCCGGGCGGTGCCGGAGCTGCCAGGGGCGGTGGATCGAACGGCCCGGCAGGTCGGCGAGTTCGGGGACCCAGCGGCGGACGTAGGCGCCGTCGGGGTCGTAACGGTCGGCCTGGGTCAGCGGGTTGAGGACCCGGTTGGGGCGGGTGTCGGTGCCGGTGCCCGCCACCCACTGCCAGTTGAGCTGGTTGTTGGCGAGGTCGCCGTCCACCAGGTGGTGCAGGAAGTGCCGGGCGCCGAGCCGCCAGTCCAGGTACAGGCTCTTGGCCAGGAAGCTCGCCGTCAGCAGTCGGGCCCGGTTGTGCATCCAGCCGGTCTCGGCGAGCTGGCGCAGGCCCGCGTCGACGATCGGGAACCCGGTCCGGCCGGTCCGCCAGGCTTCGAACTCCTCCGGGTCGGTGCGCCAACTGCCTTCCCTGACACGGTAGTCGGCGTGCGCGGCGGCGGGCCGGGCGGCCAGCACCTGGTGGTGGAAGTCCCGCCAGACCAGCTGCCGGACGAACGCCTCCGCGCCCGGCCCGCCGCGCCGCTCGGCGAGGTGGACCAGCTCGTTCGCGGACAGGCAGCCGAAGTGCAGGTAGGGCGACAGGTGCGAGGTGCCGTCGGCGGCGAGGTCGTCGTGCAGGTCGGCGTAGGAATCGGTGTGCCAGTGCTGCCAGTTGCGGCGGGCCGCGCTCTCGCCGGGCGTCGGCAGGACCCGCGCGGTGGGCGTCGCGGTGGGGATCGGGGCGCCGCGCAGACCCTCGGGGGTGTGCAGGGTGCGGGGCGCGGGCAGCGGGGCGCGGCGGCGGACCTCCTGCCAGGCCCGGTGGTACGGCGTGAACACCGCGTAGTGGTCGCGCCCGGCCGGGGTGACGGCACCCGGCGGCACCGCCGTCAGCGAGCCCTCGTGGACGTGCAGCCGCTCCCCCAGCGCCCGGCGCAGCCGCTGTTCGCGCCGCCGCGCGTAGCCGCTGACCCCGGCGGCGACGTGCACGGCCGCCGCGCCGAGTTCGGCGGCGAGCTTCGCGGTCTGCTCGGCGGTGTCGCCCTCGCGCACCAGCAGGCGGCCGCCGATCCGGCGCAGCCCCGCGTCCAGGTCGGCCAGGCAGCCGGCCAGGAAGGCGACCCGGTTGGGGGCGTCGAAGCCGGCCCGGGCGACCGCCGGGTCGCCGACGAACAGCGGCACCACCTGGTCGGCGCCAGCCCGGGCGGCGTGCAGGGCGGGGTTGTCGTGCAGGCGCAGGTCCTGGGTGAACAGGACGACGGCGAGAGTCATGGCGGTGCGCGCCTCTGTGCTCGGGCCCGGCGGCGCGTCGATCCGACGAGGTCGCCCCACCGGGCGGGGCGGTACGGGGACCAGGCGTCCCCACCCGTCCTTCGGAGCCCGGGCCGGAACGGATGGGAGCCGGCCCGGCGGGACGAGCGGGTACTCTCGGCCCCGTCCGTCCCACCGTCCGTCCCGCCGTCAGGCCCTCCCGCCATCAGGCCCTCCCGCCGTCCCGCCGTCGATCCTCCGGAGCGTTGCCGTGCAGCTGCTGCCCGTCCCCGTGCTCACCCCCGCCGATGTCGCGGCGGCCGCCGACCGGATCGCCGGGCGGGTCCGGCCCGTCGCGGTGACCCCGGACGGGGGTGGCGGCGGGGTCCGGCTGGCCCTCGAACTGCTGCAGCACACCGGGTCGTTCAAGGCTCGGGGCGCGCAGAACTTCGTCCGGGCGCACCGGGAGGCGGGGACGCTGCCGGCGGCGGGGGTGACGATCGCCTCGGGCGGCAACGCGGGGCTGGCGTGCGCGTGGGCGGCGCGGGAGGCGGGGGTGCGGGCGACGGTGTTCCTGCCCGTGAACGCCCCGGCGGTGAAGGTGGCGCGGCTGCGCGGCTACGGCGCGGAGGTCCGGTTGGCGGGCGGCGAGTACGCGGAGGCGCTGGCGGCGTGCGAGGAGTTCGCGGCGAACAGCGGCGCGCTGGCCTCGCACGCGTACGACCATCCGCTGATCGCGGCGGGCGCGGGCACGCTGCTGGCGGAGATCCGCCGCCAAGTGCCCGGCCTGGACACGGTGGTGGTGTCGGTGGGCGGCGGCGGCCTGTTCGCGGGGGTGGCGACGGCGGCGCGGGAGCACGGGGTGCGGACCGTCGCGGTCGAGCCGGAGCACTGCCGGGCGCTGAACGCGGCCATCGAGGCCGGCCACCCGGTGGACGTGCCCGTGGACTCGGTGGCCGCCGACTCGCTGGGCGCCCGCCGGGCCTCGATGACCGCCCTGCACGCGGCCCGGGAGGGCGACGTGCACTCCGTCCTGGTCCCCGACGAGGCGATCGTCCGGGCCCGCCGCGCCCTCTGGGACACCCACCGCCTCGCCGTCGAACACGCCGCCGCGACCGCCTTCGCCGCCCTCACCACCGCCTACCGCCCGGCCCCGGACGAAACCGTCTGCGTGATCCTGTGCGGCGCCAACACCGACCCGGCCACCCTGGCCGACTGAGCGCCCGGACGGGCGGCGGGTACGGTGGCGGTCGTGGAGAACTGGATCGCGGACACCAGGAGTTCCTACGACACGGTGGCGGCGGACTACGCCGGGCTGATCCGCGGGGTGCTGGCCGGGGCGCCGTACCTGCGGGCGGCGCTGGCGCTGTTCGCCGGGCTGGTGCGGGACGCGGGCGGGGGGCCGGTGGTGGACGTGGGGTGCGGGCCCGGGCACGTCACCGCGCACCTGCACGGGCTGGGGGTGGACGCGTTCGGTGTCGACCTCTCGCCCGGGATGGTCGAGGTGGCCCGGCGCGACCATCCCGGGCTGCGGTTCGAGGTCGGGACGATGACGGCGCTCGACCTCCCGGACGGGTCGGTCGCGGGCCTGCTCGCCTTCTGGTCGCTGATCCACCTCCCGGACGCCGAACTCCCGGGCGTGCTGGGGCAGTTCCGGCGGGTGCTGCGACCGGGCGGGCCGCTGCTGCTCGGGTTCCACGTCGGCGACGGCTCCCGGCTGAAGACCGAGGGCTACGGCGGCCACCCGATGAAGGTGCACGTCCACCGCCGCCGCCCCGAGCAGATGGCGGCGCTGCTCCGCGCGGCCGGGTTCGCCGTCGAGGCCCACCTGCTGACCGACCCCGACGGGAGCGCCCCGGGCGCGCTCCTGTTCGCCTGCCCGTCCCGGTCCGGAAACCCGGGGGTGCACTGACCTTCCGCACCGGGCCGCTGGGCGGCAGAGTGTCCGGTGTGATCTTCGAAGTGCTGGTGCCGATCGTGCCGTCGGTCTGCTGGCTGCTCACCGCGCCGCCCGGCCGGGTCCGCCCCGTGGTGGCGGCCGTGCTCGCGGCGGCGGCCGCGGTGGCGTACGGGTCCGAGCTGGGCGTGCTGCCGGACGGGGTCCACTGGACGGCCCTGGTCGCGGCGGGCGGCACCGCCGTGGTGACGCTGCTGCTGGGGCTGGTGCTGGTGTGGCCGGTGCACCGGGGCGAGCACGGCGAACGGCGGCTGACCGGCGCGGCCCTGTCGATCACCTGCGTCCTGGTGCTGGGCGTGGTGACCCTGTTCGGCGGCGGCCTGCTGTCCGCGTTCGGGGCGCCGCTGCGCGTCCCGGCCGCCGCCGAGGTGGCGCCGCTGCCGGACGGGCTGCGGATCACCGCCGACCGGGACACCGGGTGCGGCGGCGGCTCCACCACCTACTGCATCCGCGAACTCACCGTCGACGGCCCCCCGGACACCGCGGACCGGCTCCGCACCCACCTGACCGCCACCGGCTGGCCGCTCACCCAGGACTCCGGCGGCTGGAACGCCTGCCGCCGCACCGGCGCCCTGCTCGACGTCCGCACCGTCTGCCTCGACCTGGCCACCACCGCCTCCGGCACCGCCGTCACGCTCACCCTGTCCAGCGACGACCACTCCTGACCGACCGACCGCCGGCCTCGCTCCCGCCTGGAGCTCCGGCCGGGTCGAAAGGAACGCGAACCGGGCCGGAGCACCCGAAGGAGCCAGGTGCGGCCGGGCCCCGTTCCGGCTCCTCGGCATTCGGATCCCGACCCGGTCGCCACCAGGCTCCGGCGTGGTCAGTGCGGTCCTCTATGGTCCGGGCCATGACCAACTCCGCAGCGTGGACCGACGACGAGATCATCGCCAAGGTCCGCGGGTTCGCCGAGGCCAACGAGCTCCCTCCGCCCGTTCCGGTCGAGGCCGCCGACGAGTTCGAGGCCGCTGTCGGCCACCCCCTGCCGCGGCTGCTGCGGAGGATCTACTGCGAGGTCGCCAACGGCGGCTTCGGCGTCCGGGGCGACGTGGTGCCGCTGGTGGAAACCGGAACGTCGCACCGTTTCAGTGACGCGGATTCCCTCACCCGGCTCCATCGCGAGTGGTCGTCCGCATACGAGGGGGTCCATCCGACCCACGTGGTCCCGCTCGTCACCATGGGATGCGGCATCTGGTGGTGCATCGACCTCAGCACACCGCAGGGCGACATGTGGGGCATCGACCCGAACGGGCTCTGCGACCGCCACTTCCTGTTCCCGGAGAAGTACACCCTGGCGGAGTGGCTGACCGACTGGCTGGAAGGGAACGACACCTTCCCCGACGCCCCGGTGCGCGACTGCACCCAGTGCTGACCGGCCGTCACGGACACGCTGTGGAGGCCACGGAGCTCCGGCCAGCGCCCTGACATCGGTTCGGGAACGCATTCCGTGAAGCCGATCGCGCTGCTGTGCACCGGCAGACGCGCTGTCATTTTCTGGTGGACACCTGATGCTGTCGCAGCGCGGTGAGCGCGCGGCCGGCTGTCTCGTCGGGCGTGCCGACAGCGTCGACCGTGACGAGGAGCCCTTGCCCTGCGTAGTGCCGGACGACGGGCTGCACCCTCGCTTCGTCGCTGCTGAACCGACTGCGGACGTTCTCCTCCCTGTCGTCCTCCCGCTGATAGAGCTCACCGCCGCAGACGTGGCAGGCGTCATCGGTGTCGAGGGTGTCCACCGCCGGCTCGTGGACGTGGGCCGGGTGGTGACGGCAGAGGCGACGGGCGGACCGGTGGCGGACGCGCCGCTCCACCTCCGGCTCGGGAAGGTGCAGGCGCAGCACGCTGTCCAGGGGCATGTCGAGTTCGTGGAGCAGCGCGTCCAGGGCGAGCGCCTGGGCGGCGTTGAGCGGGTACCGGTCGAGGAGGAAGGCCGTGAGGGCCCTGCGGCACAGATGGTCGCGGACGATCTCGTTGATGATCTCGTCCGGGAGCCGCCTGTCGGAGTTCATGATCTCGGCGGACCGGATTCCCAGGTCGGTGCCCCGGCGGAGGTGAGCGCGCACGAGCTCGCCGAGGTGGATGCGCGGCACTGCCAGTGCCCGAGCCAGCGAATCGCCCGGTGACTCCCGCGGCCACGCCGGTGGTTGCAGGACGACGATGCGCATCGGGCCCGTCGCCATCAGCGGCCCGTCCAGGAGCTGTCGCGGAGCGGGTGCTTGTCCTGCTCGCCGGTCGAGCAGATCACCGCGGCACCGCCGTTCCCGCAGGAGAGCCGGTCGCCCGGCGCGACGAACCCCCGTCCGTCCCGGTCGACCTGGAAGTCGGTGTGGAGCAGGAACTCGCCGGGCAGGAGCATCCGCGGCAACGGGGTCAGCCCGTCGGTCTTCAGGCGCACGACCCGAGCATCCCGCAGGGGCCGGTGCCACCGCGACCGGTTTCGGCCGGCCGGCGGCGCGAGGACCTTCCCCTGCGGGAAGGGCTCGGCCGGCCTCGGCGGTCCGGGCCGTCTCCGGCGCGGGCTCGACCGGTACAGGTTCAGGGGCTGGCGGGTCTCGCAGTCGACCAGGACGCCCCGCCCGGCGCACGGCACGTCCACCAGGCGCCGGCCGTACCGGCTGTGCACCCGCTCGGACGGAATCCGGCGGCCCGGGCACGGCTTTGGAGCGCGTTCCGGTGTCGACGCCTCGATTCCCACGCGGTCGGCATCCCAACGAACATGACGGAGTGTCACCAGCGCACGGCAGCGCGATCGGCTTCGCGAACTTCGTGCCTGCACCCGGAAACGTGACCGCCGGTGCCGCTGTCGGCCATGAGGGCCAGAATCGTCGGCATGCCGCTGTGCGACTACTTCTCTGCCGCCGACGACCAGGCCGCTGTCGCTGTCCTCCGGACGCCGGGAGGACCGGGGCCGGCGGCCCTCGACGTGGTCTTCCTCAAGAACATCGACCCCGTCGTCGCGATCACCCGACTCGAAGCCATCATGACGAACTGCAGCTACGAGGAAGCGACCGGACGTCCGCGGTCCGGGCAACTGCTGTCCGACCCGGAGGACGACGGGGCCTTCGTGGTCAGCCTGACCGACACCCTGATGGCTGCCCTCGCCTCGGCAGCGCAGGACGACCTCGTGCGCTTCGCCGAGCCGTGGTCGAGGACCGACGAGCTCCGACAGTTGGGGATCGACGTCGAGGGCGCGGTCGGCGTCCTGGAGTCCTTGGCCGGCCTGGCTCGGCGAGCCCGGGCTTCCCGGCAGCGGCTGTACTGCTGGTGGGCGCTGTGACCCGCCGACGCCCGGCGCCGTTGTCCTTCTCGCCCCGACAAGGTGAACGACCAGGCCAACGCCCGCTACTTCGGAGTCGCCTCCCGCTCCGGACTGCTGCTCCACCGCGCCGGGCCCCGGCAGGACGACTACGACGGCTACGGCTTCGAGGTGACCGGCTACCCGGCGGGCTGGTCGGTCGCCGCGGCCCGGGCCACGATCACCGCCGACGCCGCCTCCTGCTGCCCCTGCTGCCCCTGCTGCACGGCCCTGTCCCGGCGACCCGGATCCGTGCCGCCCACGCCCTGGCCACCGCCACCGCCACCGACCTCGACGGCACGGTCCGCACCGCCCTCCGTGCCCGGTTCGCTGCCGAGCCGGCCCCGGACGTCTGTGCCGCGCTGCTCCTCGCCATCGCCGACATCGCCCGTGCCCGCCCCGACCCGCCGACCACCGGCCTGCTGCGCGCGTACTGGCAGGACCACGCCCGGGCCCCCGAGGTCCGGCCGGCCACTGCGATCGGATGGCTCTGCCTCACCGACGGAACCGCTCCCGACGACCTGCGCGCAGCCGTCGACCGCCTCGCCACCGACGAGCGCGCCCGTACCATGGACGGCCTGCCCTGGACGGCCGCCGCCGGCGGATCCGGCGGGACGGGGCTGCGGCGCTGCCTGCGTACGATGCTCCACCCCGAGCAGCCCGACCCGAGGGGGTACGACGACCCGTGGGCCCCGCGGTCCTGACGGCGAGAGCAGATCCTCACCCACGTTGGGCGTCGAGCAAGCGGACCCGGTGATCACTCGTCCAGGTGCCTCCGGGACGTGGGCACAGCCTTCACGTGATCCTGAACTCGGCTCAAGGGAGAGGTGACTTGACGCGAAGGCCGCAGTGAGGAGCGCGGTGCAGCAGGGTGTGCGGGGCGAGCCGTTCGCGGAACTGTCACGTCTCCGGGGGTCTTCTACAGCTGCCTGGCCGTGCGGCGCGACGCGCTGTGCGAGCTGACGGACGCGGTGCCGTGCAGCGACGGGCCGGTGAAGACCCTGGTCGGTCCGGCGCTCGCACCCGAGCACCGGCATGGGCACGGTGGCCCTGTACGGTGCGCCGGACCGGGGCCGGGTGGACGTCTCGCCGTGGTCGGGGCGGGACGCGCAGACATGCCGGGACCGCTCGTTCGGCCCCCTTCGGCCGCGGCGACGCCGAGCACCGGATGGTCCCGGGCCGGCCGTACTCGTCCGTGGTCGCGCCGGAGACCGGGCGAACGTCGTGGACGGCGGTGCCGGACGCGGTGCGGCTGGAGCCCGGCGCCGATGTCGCGGTCATCACCGCCGCCCAACTCCGCGACGTGGTGGCCCGGTTGATCGGCGCGGGGCAGTGGACGGCGACCCCGTCACCTGGGCGAGGAACGGGTGGCCATCAGCACCGCGCCCCGCTGCTACGACAGCGCCACCGTCCGGCGCGACCCTGCGGTGTCCGGTGCGGTGAGAGGGCGGGCCGGGTGCTGGGGGGCAGGTGGGGGTTCGACGACGGGCTCTACGTCCGGCGCAGCGGCGGCCGCTCCAGTACCTCGACGTACACGATCCGTCCGTCCAGCACGTCCAGCGCCAGCATGCCCCGTTCGGGCAGCAGCGGCACGCACCGGTGGCCGGGGCCGCAGGGGGTGCCGGGCGGGTGGGGGGCCGTGGCGAAGCTCTGGCAGAAGTCGTCGCCGCAGCCGCACTCCGCGACCAGGCGGAGGGCGGGCAGTTGTTCGGCCAGGGCGGTTTCGTCCTCCGCCGTCAGCAGGGCGGCCAGTTCGGCGACCAGTTCGGGAAACTCCTCGCCCACCAGGGGGTGTTCAGTGCTCACGGGCCGGACGGTAGCGCCCCGGGCCGCCCGCGTTCGAACGGTTTTCGCCCGGGCGGGCCGAGCAGGGGTCCGCGCACAGGGGGCGCGGGGCGGAGCCGTTCACGCGGATGGCGCAACCATCCGATGAGCCGCTCGTTGATCCGGCCGACATGCAGGGCAGTCCGAGCCGTGGTTTGGAGCGGTCGATGGATCTCCGTACGCTGCCCCGGCCGCGGCTCGCCGCGCCGGGCCCCGGGAAGCGGCCAGGGAAGGGTCAACTGGGCTTTGCGGAAGCCGCGTTGGTGCGGCACTACCGGCGGCTGGTGTGCCTGGCGTACCTGACCCTGCCGGCCGACCGGGGGCGGCACGCCCGGGTGACGGCCGCGCACGCGGCGGTGCAGCGCTCGCTGCCGCTGCTCGGGGGCGGCGGTCCGACCGGGGCGGCGGAACCGACGGAGCCGGCGGACGACGGGTACCCGGCGGCCCGAGTCCGGGTGCTGCGGGCCGCGCTGCGGCGGCCCCGGTTCGGCGGGCCGGCGCTGCCCCGGGTCTGGGGGCTGCGCCTGTTCACGCCCCCGGGCGACCCGGATGCCGAACTGGACGCCCGGCTGGCCGAGTTGACCGCCGAGGCGCGGGCCGGTTTCGCCGTGCAGGCCCTGGACGGGCTGGACGCCCCGGCCGCCGCCGAGGTGCTGGCCTGGGCGGGGGCCGAGACCCCGGTCGCCTCGGCCCGGGCCGGGGCCGAACTCCTCGCCCTGATCGGCGGGTTGGACCACGTCGCGGGCGACCTGCCGCCCGGCTACGACGCCTGCTCGGTGCACCTGCGCCCCGGCGACCTGCTGCGCCGCCGTCGCCGGACCGTCCTGCTGGTGGCCGCCACCCTGGCCGCCGCCCTCACCGCCACGGTCGTTCCGGCGCTCAACCCACCGGACACACAAGGGAGTTCCGCACTCGCCACGACCGCCGCCCCGCCCGAGCGCCGCGCCGACGACCTGTGGCGGCAGACCGCCCGGCTCGGCCTGGGCGTCTGGCCGGCCCGCGGCGACCGGCTGGACGACGCGCCACTGCTGGAGCGCGCCGCGGCGGCCTGGCGGCGGGCCGCACCCGGCACCCCGGGCGTCTCGGCGGAGCCGGGCAGCACCGCCACCGGACCCGCCGGATCGACCCAACTCCTTTACGCGGGAAGGGTGGACGGCGCGAGCACGGTGCTGCTGACGGACGGGCGGAGCCTGGCCCGGTACACCGAGGACGGCGGCGCCCCGGCACTCGCACTCGGCCCGGCGGAGGACAGCGACGTGACGGCGGGCGCGGCGGTGGCGCTGCACCGCGGCCCGGGTGGTACGCGGTACCTGCTGGCACCGTGGGTCGCGGCGGCGGCGACCCGGCAGTTGGACCGTCCGGACAATGCGGAGCGGCCGCTCGGCGTCGTGGCGGGGGTGACCGACCCGGTGCCGGGCGCGCCGACGGCGGGGTGCGCGGGGCCGGTGCTGCAGTTGCGGTCCGATCCGGTGGTGGCGGAGCAGCACGCCTTCCTGCTGGCCGACCTGGGCGGTCTGACGCCCGCGCACCTGACCTGGACGCCGCCGCCGGACCCTGCGGCGCCCGCCCGGCCGCCGCGCGAGGCGGTGGGGACGCAGGCGCTGCGGCGGTGGGCGGCGGGGGCCTGCGAGGTGCCCGAAGCGCGGCCGGGTGTACGGCAGTTGAACCTGTGGGAGTTCGCCGACCAGGCACTGCCGCAGAACGCGGGCGAGCTGGCCTGGGTCTGCCTGCGGGCCGACCACTGGGACGGTTCGGGGAGCGCGGCCGCGGTGGCGCTGCCGCCGGGCGGGGCCCGGACGGTGCGGCTGGGCCGGGCGGAGGGGCGGGCGTGCAGCCGCTACGCGCAGGACACCGTGGCCCAGTACCGCTGGCGGGCGCCGAACGGTACCGAGTTCCTGCTGGTGGCGGCGAGCCGCCGGATCGCCCGCCTCACCGTCACCACCGCCGGGCGCCGGGTCGACCAGCCCGCCCCGGCCACCCGCACCCTGGCGCTGGACAATCCGGGCCCGGGCCCGGCCACCGTCGAGGCGACCACCGCGACGGGCGCCCGGCTGCGTCCGATCGGCTGAACCGACCTGCTGACTAAGGGAGTTCGAGCACCAGCTTGCCGGTGTTGGCGCCGCTGAACAGCATCTGCAGGGTCTCGGGGAAGGTCTCGATGCCGCCGCGCACCAGGTGCTCGCGGGCGGTGAGCCGGCCCTCGGCGATCCAGCCCGCCATCTCCTTCGCGGCCTCCCGGTAGCGGGCGGCGTGGTCGAACACCACGAAGCCCTCCATCCGGGCCCGACGGACCAGCAGGGACAGGTAGTTGGCGGGGCCCTGCACGGACTGCTCGTTGTTGTACTGGCTGATCGCGCCGCAGATCACCACCCGGGCGTGCATGGCGAGCCTGGTCAGCGCGGCGTCCAGGATCTCGCCGCCGACGTTGTCGAAGTAGACGTCGATGCCGTCGGGGGCGTGGGTGCGCAGCGCCCGGCGGACGTCCTCGGTGCGGTAGTCGACGGCCGCGTCGAAGCCCAACTCCCCGGTCAGCCAGGCGCACTTGTCGGGTCCGCCGGCGATGCCGACCACCCGGCAGCCCTTGAGCTTGGCGATCTGGCCGACCAGGCTGCCGACCGCCCCGGCCGCGCCGGAGACCACCACGGTCTCGCCCTCGCGGAGCGCGCCGACCTCCAGCAGGCCGAAGTAGGCGGTCATGCCGGGCATGCCGAGCGCGCCGAGGTAGGTGGGCAGCGGGGCGAGCGCCGGGTCGACCTTGTGGGTGCCGCGGCCGTCGGAGACCGCGTACTCCTGGACGCCGAAGGTGCCGGTGACGAACTCGCCGACCTGGAAGCCGGGGTGGGCGGACTCGACCACCTCGACCACCGAGCCGGCCCGCATCACCTCGCCGAGGCCGACCGGCGGCAGGTAGGAGGGGCGGTCGTCGAGCCAGCCGCGCATCGCCGGGTCCAACGACAGGAAGCGGGTCCGGCCGAGGAAGGAGCCCTCCGGCAGCGCGCCGACCGGCTCCTCGACGAGGGACCAGTCCTCCGGCCGGACGGGGCCGACGGGGCGACGGGCGAGGCGGATCTGACGGTTCGTGGCCTGCATGGGGCTTCTCCTGCGGGACGGCGTTCACCAGGGCTGCGGTGCGGGCCGCCCGTGCTCGGGGGACCGGCGGCCCGGTCCGACCCGACCGAGTCTAAGCAAGCGCTCAGTCAGCTGGCTAGGCCGGAGCTCTCCCCCGCCCGATTCCCGCGACGCTCAGCAGGTGGTGTCCTCGGCGGCCAGCCGCCGACGTCCACAGCGCGCGCCCGGCCCCGAGGTGCGACCGGAGTCCTGCGCCCCGTCATCCACCGGTGGTCCCGCCGCGCAGCAGGGCGACGGCGCGGGCCGCCGCGGTGCCGATGGCGCGGTTGATCGCCGCGTCGTCGGAGCCCGGGCGGGAGCGGGTGAACACGGCGGCCGCGTACCGCCGCCCGTCGGGGTGGGTGACGACGCCGACCTCGTTGCGGACCACGCCGACCAGGCTGCCGCTCTTGGCGGCGACCCGTACCGGCGGGCGGAACCCGGCGGCGAGGCGGTGCCTGGTCAGCTGCCGGCCCATCAGGGTCCGCACCCGGGCGCAGGCGGCGGGCGGACCGGCCCGGTCGGTCCAGATCGCGTCCAGCAGTTCGGCCATGTCGCGGGCGGTGGTGCGGGTGGAGCACAGCGGGTCCAGTGCCCGGCCG
This sequence comes from Kitasatospora sp. NPDC088134, assembly GCF_044741705.1. Taxonomy (NCBI): domain Bacteria; kingdom Bacillati; phylum Actinomycetota; class Actinomycetes; order Kitasatosporales; family Streptomycetaceae; genus Kitasatospora; species Kitasatospora sp. NPDC088134. Next base: position 40,603 of record NZ_JBIUTD010000038.1, read on the forward strand.
GTGAACAGGCTGTCGTCGGCGGCGGCGAGCTCGTCCGCGCTCGCGGTGGCGGTCCAGGCCAGCGCGTCGGACCAGTCGGCGCGGCCGAGGTCCCGGCCGAGGGTGTCGAGCAGGGACTGCAGGTCCCCGGCAAGGTGGGTGCCGGTCAGGCCGAGCCGAGCGGCGGTGGCGTTCACCGCGTCGACGCCGACCCGGCGCAGCAGGGCGTCGGTGGTGGCGTTGTCGCTGATCGTCAGCATCAGTACCGCGGCGTCGCGCAGCGAGAGTTCGGTGTCGTCCTCGAACAGCGACAGCCCGACCGGGCCCGGGGTCCGCTCCCCCGCCCGGAGCAGCAGCCGCTCGCGCGGGTCCAGCCGGCCGTCCGCGAAAGCGCTTTCCACCTCCAGTGCGACCTGTACCTTCAGCACCGAGGCGGGCGCCATCGCCGCCTCCGCGCGCACCGCCACCTCGGCGCCGCGCTCCGCCCCGTCCAGTGCGCGGACGCACAACGCGCCTTCGCAGCCCGCCGATTCGAAGATCTCGTGGAATTCGTTCGTCATGGGAGGAGTCTCCCGGACGGCTCCGGGGAGCGGCCTCCCCGGTCCTCACATCCGGGCCCGCAGGGCGTCGACCTCGCAGCCCGGGGCGTGGGGGTCGAAGCCGTGGGTGATCAGCCAGCGGATCGCGAGCAGGCTGCGCAGCGACCACCAGGCGTGGATCACGTCGAGGTCGACGTCGACGCCTGGGCCGTAGCCGGCCAGGAGGTCGTCGAGGTGGTCCTCGTGGCCGAGGGTGAAGGTGGCGAGGTCGTACAGCGGGTCGCCGCGGCCCGCCTCGGACCAGTCGATGATGCCGGTGACCCGGTCGCCGTCCAGGAAGATGTGGGCGATCTGCAGGTCGCCGTGGGTGAAGGCGGGCGTCCAGGGGCGGAACGCGGCCTCGGCGACCTGGCGGTTGCGGGTGACCAGGTCGGCGGGCAGGATGCCCTCGGCCACCAACGCGGCGCACTCGGCGTCGAGTTCGGCGGCCACTTCGGCGGCGCTCCGTCCGGCCCGGCCGGTCCGGGGCGGCAGCGGCGCGTCGTGGAGTTGCCGGATGGCGGCGCCCGCCGCGGCCCAGGCCGTCGGCGATCCGGTGGCGGGGCCGCCGAGTCGGCCGAGCGTGCTGCCCGGGAGCGCGGCCAGCGCCAGCACGGGTGGCTGGTGCCACAGGACGCGCGGGGTCGGCACCGGCGCGAGGGCCATCGCCTCGACCTCGGCGGCCGCCCGGGCCCGGTCGGCGTCCACCTTCAGGAACACGTCCCCGACCCGCAGCGTGGCGCGTTCGGCGTGGGCGACGACGACTTCGACCTCATCCATGGCCGACCATTATCCCGGGGCGGGCCCGCCGCGTCGCCGGGTTTGTCACCTGCGGTGACGGCGCCGCAACCGACCGGTCGTCGAGCCGGGCCGGTCGACGGCAGGGTGGACGGGCCACCGCCCGGCCGGGGCCGGGTGGCGGTCGCGGGAGGGGAAGGCGTCCGGGCCGGAGCCCCCGGCGCGGTTCAGGGCGCTCCGGTCCGTCGCCCCGACTCGGCACCGGCCGCCGCCGCCTGACGGCAGCTCCGGCGCCGCACCGGATCGGCCGGCGCGCCCCGGGCGTCGAGCGCCCCGTCCGACCCGCCGGCCCCGGACGCCCCGTCGGCTCCGTCGACCCCGTCGGCTCCGTCCGCGCCCTCGGCAGCATTCGTCCGGCGAGTGCACGAGCCGCCCCCGAGTCGGCCGGCCCACCGTGGAGCGGCGCGATGCGCGGTGGTGCGAACGAGCCGCCCGGGGTCGCTCTTGCGCCACACCGGCCGATTGCCCGCCATGAGTTTCTACACCTCTGTAGAGTGAGCCTGTTCGCCCCCCGCCGACCGGACTCGAAGGAGGCCCGCAGTGCTCTCTCCGCTGCCGCAGACCGACGCCGCCTGGTGCCCCCCGGAGGACGACGTCCGCCCCGCCTACCAGCCGGTCGAAGTCCTCCTGGAGGCGCCCGACACCTGGGCCGTGGGCCGGATCAACGCCTGGTGGCACGACCCCGAGGGCCGGCTCTGGTGCCGCCTGCGCCTGCTCGGCGCCACCACCGGCTCCCGCTGGCACCGCTACGACCCGGAGCAGATCCTGCTCCTCCCCACCGTCGGCACCTGAGCTTCCCCGGTCGGTCCCGCCCGGCCCTGGTGCGGCCCGCCGCAGGCAAACCCTTTCCACCCTGCGGCGATCCGCGTGCGAAGATCTTCCGCCATGGAGAACACCTCGAACACCCCGAACACCGCGAATGCCTCGGACGCCCCGGACGCCCCGGACGCCGGGCCGGCGGAGTGGGACGGCCTGAGCCTCGCCGAGCAGGTGCTGGTGCGGCGGGCCGTGAGCGGGTACCGGCCGGGCGGGGTGCCGCAGCACCTGGCGGCGGTGCTGCGCTGGTCGGGGTCGTCGGAGGTGCCGGCGCTGCGCAGTGTGACGGCCGCCGAACAGGGGCGGTGGGTGCCGGAGTTGGGGGTGGCGCTGCTGCGGCTGGTCGGGACCGGGTGGCTGACGGTGCGGCGGGTCGGCGGGGGCTTCCCGTGCGAGGGCGACCCAGAGGTGGCCGGGCCGGAGCTGGCGCGGCTGGCGGCCGATCCGGCGACCTGGCTGTGGTCGCCGACGGGCGGGGCGGACGTGACGCTGCGGGCCACCGGGGCCGGGCGGCGGCGCTGGGAGGCCCGGGCGTACCCGCCGGACGGGCCGCCGTCCTTCCTGGAGCTGGAGCTCGCGGACGAGGAGGAGCGGCAGATCCGGGTCTGCGCGCTGGAGGCGAGCGGCTGGCTGACCGGCCCGTTCGGCCACTACCCGGACCTGCCGCCGGAGTTGGCGGGCGAGGAGCTGCGGGCGCACGTGGCGGCCGAGACCGCCGTCCTGGCGCGGTTCGCCCGCGCGGGGCTGGTCGAGGTCCAGCACTTCGCGGCGCCGGAGTGCGAGGACTTCACCGTGGTCCCGCCGGACGGCCTGGTCGAGGCGTTCGGCGACCGGGCGCTGCGCTGCGACGACCGCGAGGAGTGGGGCGTCGGCTTCACCTGCCTGCTGGTCCAGGACCGGGCGTACGCGCTGCGCTGAGACCCGGCGGACCGGGGCCTGGGCCGGGGACGTCGGGGCGGTGGACGGCGGCGCCGTCGAGGCCGGCCGTGGTGCGCCGCGAGGTGACCAGGACCAGGCAGCGCGGACCGGTCGGATCGCCCCGGCCGAACCTCCCCCGGCCGAATCCCCCGGCCGAGCCGTTCCCGAGCCGGCGGCCGTCCCGCGTCGGGCCGTGCGCCCGGCACTCGCATCCTACGAGCGGGGCGCACGGACCCGGACCGGGGACGGGGCGTCAGCGCCTGGTGCCGCAGGAGGGGCAGAAGGCGGAGTTCGCGGGCACCTCGGCGTGGCAGGAGGTGCACTGCGGGGGCTGGGCGAGGCGGTAGCCGCAGCCGGGGCAGAACGGGGTGCCGTGGGTCTCGGCGTTGCACTGCGGGCAGACCAGTTGGCGCGGGGTGGTGACGTCGAAGGTCTGCGCCTGGTTCTGGCCGTGGTTGTAGGCGTTCTGGGTGACGGCGTCGTTGAGGCCGCGCTGCTGGGCGGCCTGCGCCTCGGCGGCGGTGTCGGGGGCGCAGCCGAGGCAGAGGCCCTGGGCGGCGTTCCAGCAGCGGGCGCAGACGTAGTGGGTGCAGCGGGCGCAGCGGTGGAAGTGCTGCTGGGCGTTGCCGATGGCGCGCTGGAAGGCGGCGTCGCGGCCGCTGCCCCAACTGGCGCCGGCCAGGCCGTCGGCGGCGTTGCTGATGCCGTTGGTGGCGCTGCCGCCGAGCAGGCTCCAGGCGGCGTTGACGCCCTTGTTGATCCAGCTCGCGGCCTGGCCGGTGCGGAAGGGTTCGAACTCGGAGCGCCAGGTGTCGTAGCAGCGCGAGCAGGAGAACTCGAACTGGAAGCCCGCGCCGGTGCCGTGCTGCTCGCACAGGTCCCGGTAGTTGTTGCTGAAGTAGATCTCGTTCACGCTGCCCGAACCCCCACTGGATCTCTGCGGTCTCGCCACACAGGCTGCCACACGCCTGTAGTAGCCCGGTACGGGGGCCGGGCAGTTTTCCGCCCGCCGCCCGGACGGTGTACGGAGGGTCGGCCGCCGGCGCGGTGGGCGGGGTCAGCCGCCGAACAGGACCGGTCCCAGTACCGAGGGACGGAACAGCGCGGTGGGCGGTTCCACCATCGCGGCGACCCGCTGGAACGCCCCGGCGACCCGCCCGTCGGTGGTGGCGCGGGCCAGCACCCGGTCCAGGAAGCGGTGCTGGACCCGGACCAGGGCGCCGGAGGGGCCGCCGGTGGTGGCGGGGAAGCGGACGTCCTCGGCGGCGGCCATCGTCCAGGGGGTGCGGGTGGCGGCGGCGACGGCCTGCCGGCAGGCCCGGACGGCGGCGGGGCCGAGGTCGCCGTGCTGCCGGACGGCGTCGCGCAGGGCGCGGGCGCCGAGCGCGGCGACGGTCAGGCCCTGCCCGTAGACCGGGTTGAAGGTGCAGGAGGCGTCGCCGAGGGCGAGGAAGCCGGCGGGGGCGGAGCGCTCGTAGTGCCGCCACACGCCGGGGCCGGGGAGGAAGCCGCGGGCCGGGCCGACGGGGACGGCGCCGTCCAGCGCCGCGGCGAGCGCCGGGTCCCGGAGCAGGCCGAGCTGCTGCTCGAACTCCTCGCCGTGCAGCGCGGGTTCGAAGCCGCGCATGCCGCCGACGCTGAGCAGCCAGCGGTCGTCCTCGACGGGCAGCACGACGGCGAAGCGGCCGTGCTCGGGGGCCCGGGTCTGGACGTAGAGGGCGAGCGGGCGGCCCGGGTGCCCGGCGGGGCGGCGGTAGAAGCGGGAGGCGTAGGCGACGCCGGCGTCGACCCGTTCGGTAGGGACGGCAGGGGCGCCCAGTTCCTCGAACCAGCGCTCGGCCCGGGTGCCGCGCCCGGTGGCGTCGACGACCAGGTCGGCGGGCAGTTCGCGGACCTCGGCGTCGGCGCTGCCGCGGTCGCGGACCCGGACGCCGGTGACGGCGGGCCGGCCGCCGAGCAGGCCGACGGCCTCCGTCCCCTCAAGGACCTCGATGGCGGGTTCGCCGCGGACCCGGCGCAGCACCAGGTGGTCGAGCACCGTGCGGGTGCAGCTGAGGAACGCCAGGTCGCTCGGGCAGGCGGCGAGCCGGCCGGCGGCGGTGACCCAGTCCAGCGCGTCGCCGGTCGGGACCCGGGTGGCGCCGGCGGCGAGGAGTTCGTCCCGGGTGCCGGGCATCAGCTCCTCCAGGACGCGGTGCCCGGCCTCCAGCAGCAGGTGCCCGTGCCGGGCCTGCGGGACGCCGGGCCGGAAGTCGGGCCGCTCCGGGTACCGGTCGCGTTCGACCAGCACGATCCTGCTCGCCGTGCCGCGCAGCGCCCAGGCCGCCAGGCAGCCCGCGATCCCGCCGCCGATCACCACAGCCGTCCCGCGGTCGCCGACCGCCCTCCCCGGAGAAGTCATGGCCCGAACGGTAACCGATCCGCCGCGCAGCGTCACCGGAACGCCGCGGTCCGCCGGACGCCCGCCCGGCGCTCCAGCAGCACGGCGGGGGCGCGCCCGGCACGGAAGGGGAGCACGCGGCGAGGGGTGGGCCGTCCGGGGGACCCGGCGGGCGCGTGGCGGACCGGGCGCCGGGTTCCCGTCATGGGATGGGCGCATGACCTCTGAGCAGATCCTGATCGGGGCCGGGCTGACCGTGGTGCTGGCGGTCGCCTCCCAACTGCTGGCCGCCCGGGTGCGCGTCCCCGCGATCATCGTGCTGCTGCCGGTGGGCTTCGCGGCGGGCGCGGTCACCGACGACATCCGTCCCGACCGGCTGATCGGCCCGTCCTTCCCGCCGCTGGTCTCGCTCGCCGTCGCGGTCATCCTGTACGACGCCGGGCTGGGCCTGGACCTGCGCCGGCTGACCGGCGCCACCCGGCGGACGGTGGTCCGGCTGGTGTGGATCGGCACCGTGCTGACCGCGCCGGCGGCCGGGTTCGCGGCCGCGCCGCTGCTCGGCATGTCGGGGGCGGCGGCGGCGATGCTCGGCACGATCCTGGTGGTGTCGGGGCCGACCGTGGTCGGGCCGCTGCTGAACTTCGTCCGGCCCACCGAGCGGGTGCAGCGGGTGCTGGTCTGGGAGGGCTCGCTGATCGACGCGGTCGGCGGCATCCTCGGCGCGCTGGTGTTCCACGCGCTGGTCGAGGAACGGCACCGGCAGTTCGGCCTCGGCCTGCTGGAGTTCGCGGCCAGCGTCGCCGTCGGGCTGGCCGGCGGGGCGCTCGGGGCGCTGCTCCTGTGGTGGCTGCTGGTGCGGGTGCGGCTCGGCGAAGTGCTGGCCACCAGCGCCCAGTTGGCGGCCGTGGTGGGGGTCGCGGCGGTCTGCGACGCGGTCCGCGACGACACCGGGCTGATCGCCGCGATCGTGATGGGCGTGGTGGTCGCCACCGTCCCCGCCTTCGACCTGCCGGCCCGCCGCACCTTCTTCGAGACGCTGGTCTCGCTGATCGTCGGCGTGCTGTTCGTGTCGATCTCCTCCACCGTCACCTGGGCCTCGGTGCGGCCGGTGCTGCTGCCCGCGCTGGGGCTGGTCGCCGTGCTGGTGCTGGTGGTGCGGCCGGTGGTGGCGGCGCTGTCCACCGTCCGCACCGGCCTGTCCGAGGGCGAGCGGGCCTTCCTGGGCTGGATGGCGCCGCGCGGGATCGTCGCCGCGTCCACCGCCGCGACCTTCTCGGCGGGGCTGGCCGAGGCGGGCTTCGAGGGCGCCGACAAGATCCTGCCCGCGACCTTCCTGGTGATCGTCGCCACCGTCACCCTGTACGGCCTGACCGCCGTCCCCGTCGCCCGGCTGCTGAAGGTGACCCGCCCGGCCCGGTCCCGCCCGCTGCTGGTCGGCGGCGAGCCCTGGACGGTCGAACTCGCCGGGGTGCTCCGCTCGGCCGGCCTGGACGTGCTGCTCTGGGCGGGCCGGGACGAGCAGCGCGAGCGGATCGCCGCCGCCGGGCTCGAACTCGCCGACGGCGAACTGCTCGCCACCGCGCTCGGCGAGGGCGCCGAGCAGGAGGGCATCACCGCGGTCTACCTGCTCACCGCCGAGGACGAGTTCAACGCGCTGGCCGCGGCCGTCCTGCACGACGAGTCCGGCATCCCCGTGTACCGGCTGCCCGCCGCCGCGCCCGGCCCTGGCGTGACCGGCGCTACCCCCGCGACCGCCTTGCTGCCCGCCGGCCTCACCGGCCCCGAACTCGCCCGCCGCCACGCCGCGGGCGCCCCCCTCCTGCGCCGCCCCGCCGACGGCGACCTCCCGCCCGGCCACGACCTCCTGTTCACCCTCGACCGCGCCGGACACCTCCGCCCCGCCACCACCCACGGCACCCCCGCCGACACCACCGAACGCATCGTCCTCGGCCCGGCCCCGTCCTGACGGAGCATCAGCTCCCCCGAGCCCGGCGGGGTGGCGGTCACAGGCCGTCGTAGGAGGAGAGGACGCCGCCGAGGGCGACCAGGCCGGCGGTCAGGCCGAGCGGTACGGCCAGCCAGGCCGCCGTGCGGCTGCTGCCGGTGCGGTGGGCGTGGCGGACGGCGGCGAGGGAGAGGCCCAGGGCGAGCAGGGCGAAGGGGAGGGCGATCACCCGGAGCCAGCCGTTCCGGAGCAGGCCGGCGAGCAGGAGGCCCGCGCCGAGGGCCAGGGCCGGGAGCGTCCACGGGTTCGGTTCGCGGCGGGTGCGCTCGAAGTCCATCCGGGCATTCAAGCGCAAGGCTCGTACGTATCGCAACCATTTTGATCGGGCGTCAGTCGGCGAGCAGGATCGGGTTGCCGAGCGCGGCGACCCGGCCGTCCGGGTGGCGGAGTTCGACGCGGACGAAGGCGCTCTCGCGGGCGTCCGTGGTCCAGCGGACCGTGCCGTCCGCCCCGGCGGGGGCGGTGTGGGCGCGGCCGCGCACGGTGTGGAAGCGGACCAGCGGATCGGCGACACCGGAGACCCGGACGGCCACCTCGACGGGGCGCCCGGCGGTGGCCAGCCGGTCGCCGGCCAGGGCGGTGCGGTCGGCCGCCGTGGCGGTGAACTCCAGTTCCACGGTGGCGGATTCGGCGATCCAGCTGCGCCCGGCCCGGACGGCGGCGAGGATCGCGGCGGCGCTCCGCTCCGGCGCCCGGACCACCAGCTGCGGGGTGCCGAGCTGCCCGGCCAGGTGCGCGTCACTGCTCCCGACGGCGGGCTGCCAGCGGCCGGTGTCCCTGTGGCCCGCGCCCGTGCGGCCCGCGCCCGCGCGGACGGCGGTGCCGAGGCGGCGGCCCCACTCGGCGAGCGCGGCCCCGTTGTCGGTGCTCCACGGAAACTCCGCGCCCCACGGCCCGTTCCACACCTCGACCGCGTCGAACGACTCCAGCGGGAACATCAACTCCCCACCGGGGTAGGGCGCGTGGGGATGTGCGGCAACACAGAGCCCACCCGCCGCCCGGACCTCTCCCAGCGCCCGGTCGACGGACTCCGCCCCGAACGGGCCGACCCGGTCGGCAGCGTCCCCGAGCGCCAGCCAGTGGCCGGTGCGGGTCACCACCTCCTGCCCGGGGACGATCAGCAGATCGCCGGTGTCGCGCCAACTCCCGGCGTCGAAGGGCTGGTTGTGCTCGGTGACGGCGAGGAAGTCCAGCCCGGCGGCCCGCGCCTCCGCCACCAGCTGCTCCGGCGTCAGCTCCCCGCCGCCGGAGCGCACCGTGTGCGCGTGCAGGTCGCCCCGGTACCAGCGCTCCACCACCCGCCACCACCTCCCGAACCGTCGACGGGTTTCCTCGACCGGTTCGTCAACGGCCGGGCGGGACGCGGCCGTTCCGGCCGGGCGTCAGCCGAGGGCGAACCAGGGGGACGGGGTGTCGGCGAGCGCCTTCTCCAGCAGCAGGGCGTCGTTGGCGGAGAGCGGCGGCAGCGCGTCCAGCGGCCACCAGGCGACGTCCAGCGACTCATCGTCGTTGACGCGCGCCTCGCCACCGAGCGGGCGGCAGCGGAAGGCGATGTTCAGGTACTGCGCCCGGTCCCCGTTGGCGCATACCATGGGCGGCAGGGTGACCATGCTGGTGATCCGCTCGGGCCGGACCCGGACGCCCGTCTCCTCCTCCACCTCGCGCGCCACCGCGTCCGCGGGCTGCTCCCCGGGCTCCAGCACCCCGTGCAGCAGCGCCCAACGCCCGCTGTCGGAGCGGCGGTTGAGCAGCAGACGGCTATCCTCGACCACCACCGCAGTGACGCCGGAGAGCCAGAGCGGATCGTGGCCGACGTACTCGCGCAGGTCCAGGATGAATTGCGGCGTGGGCATAGCGCGCAGCCTAGTGCTCGGGCGGCGGATCACGGCGCCGACCGGGCCGTGCACGGCCCGTACGGGGGTTCAGCTCCCGGCCCGGCCCACGAACGAGGTACCGCCCAGCACAAGGATTCGCATGGCGCCCGACCCTAGCGGTCCCCGGGCCGGGGCGGACACGGCAGCGGGACGCCGCCGCGGGCATCCCCCGGAGGGGTCCCGCGACGGCGTCCCGTCGGTCCGTCGGCGGACGGTGCGTCAGGCCAGCGTGGCGATCGCGTCGTTGAGGGTCTTCGACGGGCGCATCACGGCGGCGGCCTTGGCCGGGTCGGGCTGGTAGTAGCCGCCGAGGTCGGCGGGCCGGCCCTGGACGGCGATCAGCTCGTCGACGATGGTCTGCTCCTGCTCGGCCAGGGTCGCGGCGAGCGGGGCGAACGCGGCGGCGAGCGCGGCGTCCTCGGTCTGGGCGGCCAGCTCCTGGGCCCAGTACAGGGCCAGGTAGAGGTGGCTGCCGCGGTTGTCGATGCCGCCGAGGCGGCGCGAGGGCGACTTGTCCTCGTTGAGGAAGGTGCCGGTGGCGCGGTCCAGGGTGTCGGCGAGGACCTGGGCGCTCGCGTTGCCGGTGGTGGCGGCCAGGTGCTCGAAGGAGGCGGCCAGCGCGAAGAACTCGCCGAGCGAGTCCCAGCGCAGGTAGTTCTCCTTGACCAGCTGCTGGACGTGCTTCGGGGCGGAGCCGCCGGCGCCGGTCTCGAACAGGCCGCCGCCCGCCATCAGCGGGACGACCGACAGCATCTTGGCGCTGGTGCCCAGCTCCAGGATCGGGAACAGGTCGGTCAGGTAGTCGCGCAGCACGTTGCCGGTGACCGAGATGGTGTTCTCGCCGCGGCGGATCCGCTCCAGCGAGAGCTTGGTGGCCTCGACCGGGGACAGGATCTGGATGTCCAGGCCCTCGGTGTCGTGCTCGGGCAGGTACTTGTTGACCTTCTCGATCAGCACGGCGTCGTGGGCGCGGTTCTCGTCCAGCCAGAACACGGCCGGGTCACCGGTGGCGCGGGCGCGGGTGACGGCCAGCTTGACCCAGTCCTGGATCGGCAGGTCCTTGGTCTGGCAGGCGCGGAAGATGTCGCCGGCGGCGACGGCCTGCTCCAGGACGGTCTCGCCGTTGGCGTCGACCAGGCGGACGGTGCCGGCGGCGGGGATCTCGAAGGTCTTGTCGTGGCTGCCGTACTCCTCGGCGGCCTGGGCCATCAGGCCGACGTTCGGGACCGAGCCGATGGTGGCCGGGTCGAGGGCGCCGTTGGTACGGCAGTCGTCGATGGTGGCCTGGTAGACGCCCGCGTAGGAGCTGTCCGGGATGACGGCGAGGGTGTCGGCCTCGTTGCCGTCCGGGCCCCACATGTGGCCGGAGGTGCGGATCATGGCCGGCATCGAGGCGTCGACGATGACGTCGCTGGGGACGTGCAGGTTGGTGATGCCCTTGTCGGAGTCGACCATGGCGAGGGCCGGGCCGTCGGCGAGCTCGGCGTCGAAGGACGCCTTGATCTCGGCGCCGTTGGGGAGCTTGTCCAGGCCGGCCAGGATGCCGCCGAGGCCGTTGTTCGGGTTCAGACCGGCGGCGGCCAGGTCGGCGCCGAACGCGGCGAAGGTCTTCGGGAAGAAGGCGCGGACCACGTGGCCGAACAGGATCGGGTCGGAGACCTTCATCATGGTGGCCTTGAGGTGCACCGAGAACAGCACGCCCTCGGCCTTGGCGCGGGCGACCTGCGCGGCCAGGAACTCGTTCAGGGCGGCGGCGCGCATCACCGAGGCGTCGACCACCTCGCCGGCCAGCACCGGGACCTTCTCGCGCAGCACGGTGACGGTGCCGTCCTCGGCGACCAGCTCGATGCGCAGCGCGCCGTCCTGGGCGATGACGGTGGACTTCTCGGTGGACGCGAAGTCGTTGGCGCCCATGGTGGCGACGTTGGTCTTCGAGTCGGCCGTCCAGGCGCCCATCCGGTGCGGGTGGGTCTTGGCGTAGTTCTTCACCGACAGCGGGGCGCGGCGGTCGGAGTTGCCCTCGCGCAGCACCGGGTTGACGGCGGAGCCCTTGACCTTGTCGTAGCGGGCGCGGACGTCGCGCTCCTCGTCGGTCTGCGGGTCGTCCGGGTACTCGGGCAGCGCGTAGCCCTGGGCCTGCAGCTCGGCGATGGCAGCCTTGAGCTGCGGGACGGAGGCCGAGATGTTCGGCAGCTTGATGATGTTGGCGCCGGGGGTCTTGGCCAGCTCGCCCAGCTCGGCGAGGGCGTCCGCGATGCGCTGGTCCTCCTGGAGGTACTCCGGGAAGACGGCGATGATCCGACCGGCCAGCGAGATGTCCCGGGTCTCCACGCGCACACCGGCGGTCGAGGCGTAGGCCTGGACGACCGGCAGGAACGAGTACGTGGCGAGGGCCGGGGCCTCGTCCGTGTGGGTGTAGATGATGGTCGAGTCAGTCACCGTAGCTCCAGCTTCCACGTCTGCAACGTCTTGACGTCAAGATATCTCGTTCCGGGGGCATCTCCGCAACCAACCCCCCGCGCGCCGTCCGCCGAACGGGCCGCGACCGGCTCCGGGCGCCCCGCGAAAGCGCTGCGGGTGCCCTGCGCATGCTCGGCGGGCGCGCGGCGAATGCGCGGCGGGCGCCCGGTGGACACGCCTCGGGCGCTCCGCGGGCGCCCCGGCGGAGCGACAATTGTCTTATACACGCCCAGAAGCTAGCCTGCTCCGACGCCCGCCGAGCTGCGGGCCCCGCGGCCGGGACGCCCAATCCCGTCCACCCGGCAGCGGCACACCGAGACACGAAGCGGACGGGAGCGGGGGAACCAGGTCAGTACGCCTCGGCCCCCGCACACCCGCGGACGGCCGCGGCTCGGGGTGAAGCCGTCCCACGGACGGCCGGGCCACTCGCGCGGCCCGAACCCGACAGCTCACCTCGCAGGCGTCGCCGAGGAACACCACCATGCGCCTTTCCGCCTCCCCTGCCAGGGTGGCCGCCGCGACCGCCGCGACCGGCCTCGCCGTCGCCGCGTTCGCCCTGGCCGGCCCCGACACCGCCGACGCCGCCGGGCAGCACCGCCCGGCCAAGCACCGCAGCTGGGCCACCGCCGCGCCGACCACCGGCACACCGACCACCGCCGTACCGACGCCGACCGGCCCGTCCGCCCCGTCCCCGAACCCGACGGCCGCCACGACCTCGGCGCCGGCCCAGTCGCCGGCTCCGTCCGCGGACCCGACGACGCCGCTGCCGAGCCGGTCGCCGTTCGCCACGCCGACGGCCTCCGCTCCGGCCACTCCCTCCGCCCCCTCCGCCCCGTCCGCGACCGCCACGCCCCGGCCGACCGCGTCCACGACGCCGACGGCGGGCGGCACCGTTCCGGGCGTGCCGACCTGGCAGGACGACTTCACCGCCGCCTCGGTGCCGCTCGGCGGCTGGACCGGCTGCAGCGCCAACGGGCCGCTGCAGACCAGCCACTGCACGGGGCTGCCGGCCGCGGTGGACGCCAAGTGGTGGGCGTACCCGTCCGGGTGGAAGGACACCTCGAAGAACGGCACGTACGACCCGGCCAGGACGCTGTCCATCGCCGACGGGCAGCTGAACATCCACCTCAACCGGGACGGCGCCGGGACCTGGGTCGCCGCCCCCACCCCGAAGCTGCCGCAGAACACCACCTACGGCACCTACGAGGTCACCTGGAAGGCGACCTGCGCGACCGGCTACAAGGTGGCGTGGCTGCTCTGGCCGGACTCCTACACCTGGCCGCGCGACGGTGAGATCGACTTCCCCGAGGGCGACCTGTGCGGCAACGTCGGCGCCTTCATGCACCGCCAGGGCGCGACGGCCGGCAGCGACCAGGACGCCTACAACGCCGGTACTCCGGTGGCCGGCGCCTGGCACGTCAGCCGGATCGAGTGGCAGGCCAACGACCTGAAGTTCTACCTGGACGGCAAGCTGATCGGCCACTCCACCTCGCGGGTCCCGAACACCCCGATGCACTGGGTCCTGCAGTCCGAGACCGCCCTCGGCGGCACCACCCCGGCGGTCGGCTCCTCCGCCGACATCACCATCGACTCGGTCCGCTTCTGGAAGGCCGGCTGACCCCGCATTCCCTCCGACCTCGCCGCCCGACCGACACCGGCGGCGGGGCCGGCCCGGGCCCATAGGCGACGCTCCTAGACGGCGAAGCCCGGGGTGCCGTCCTTGAGCCACTTCATCACCAGGTCGTACTTCGCACCGCAGAGGTTGACCTGCGCCGTCGAGAGGATCGCCAGCGCCTGCCGGGTGGTGTACCCCTGGCCGACGATCCACTGGGCGCTGTCGGCCAGCGCGGCACCGGGGGCCACCCGCCCGCACCAGCCGTCGCCGACCGCCAGCAGTTGCTGGTCGGAGCGGCCCTGGAACTCGTGCTGCTCCGGGTCGGAGGCACGCACCACGGCCAGGTAGGTCTCCTCGTCGCGCTTCGGCACCGTGGTCGACTTCGGCTCCGGCGACGGGAGCGCCGGGTCGGCGACCGAGGGCGCGACGGGCAGCACCTGCTTGGGCGAGTCGGCGGCCGTCCCGGGCGTGGCGGGGGCCGAGGTGCAGCCGACGGCGAGGGCGGCCAGCAGGACGGTGAGCGGGAGGACGAGCAGGCCGGTTCTGGCCACGGTGGGGTTCTCCTGGGACGGTCGTACAAGATCGGACGCCGGATTCTGTCAGCCCGGGAGGACAACGGGAAAGCGCATTCCGACCGGCCGCGGAGCGGAACAGCCCGGCACCGCGCTCAGGCGTCGCGCTCAGGCGTCGCGCTCCGCGCGGGCCGCTATGTTGCGGGCCATGCCGCCGAAGACGACCGCGTGGAACGGGGCCACCGACCACCAGTAGACCTGGCCGGCCAGGCCGTGCGGGTGGAAGAGGGCGCGCTGGCGGTAGCGGGAGCCGGTGCCGTCGGGGGTGACGGTGAGTTCCAGCCAGGCCAGGCCGGGCAGGCGCATCTCCGCGCGCAGCCGCAGCAGCCGGCCCGGTTCGATCTCCTCGACCCGCCAGAAGTCCAGCGAGTCGCCGACCCTCAGCCGCCCGGGCGAGCGGCGGCCGCGGCGCAGCCCGACGCCACCGGCCACCCGGTCGAGGGCGCCGCGGACCGCCCAGGCGAGCGGGAAGGAGTACCAGCCGTTGGTGCCGCCGATGCCCTCGACCACCCGCCACAGCGCCTCCGGCGGGGCGTCGACCCGGCGTTCGCGGACGTCCCGGTAGAGGCTGCTGCCAGCCCAGTCGGGGTCGGTGGGCAGCGGGTCGCTGGGCGCGCCGGGCAGCGAGGCGGAGGACCAGCGGGTGACCACCTCGTCGTCGCTGACCCGGCGCAGCGCGAGCGAGACGGCCGCGTCGAAGCCGACCGGGCCACCCGGCGGGTCGGGAATCCATTTCGCCAAGTCCCGTTCGGAGCAGACCACTTCGTAGCGCAGCGACTCCACCAGCGGGCGGGCCAGGCCGCTCGGCACGGGGGTGACCAGACCGACCCAGTGCGAGGACAGCCCGGGGGTGAGCACGGGCACGGCGAGGATGGTCCGCCGGTGCAGGCCGGCCAGCCGGGCGTAGCGCTGCATCATGGCGCGGTAGGTGAGCACCTCGGGTCCGCCGATGTCGAAGGCCCGGTCGGTGTCGGGGGTGTCGGGCAGTCCGGCGGCGGCGACCAGCAGGCGCAGCACGTCGCGGACGGCGATCGGCTGGATGCGGGTGTCGACCCAGCGCGGGGTCACCATGACGGGCAGCCGCTCGGTGAGGTGGCGCAGCATCTCGAAGGAGGCGGAGCCGGAGCCGATCACCACGGCGGCCCGCAGTTCGGTGACGGGGGTGCCGCCCGCGCGCAGCGCCCGCCCAGTGGCGACCCGGGAGCGCAGGTGCGGGGAGAGCGTGCCCTCCGGCACGTCGGGCGGGACGAGTCCGCCGAGGTAGACGATCCGCCGGACGCCGGCCGCGGCGGCGGCCCGTCCGAAGGCGCGGGCGGCGTCCCGGTCGACGGTCTCGAAGTCCGCTCCGCCGCCGAGCGAGTGCACCAGGTAGTAGGCGACGTCGACGCCCTCGAAGGCCCCGTCCAGGCTGTCGGGGCGGGTCACGTCGCCGGCCACGACCTCGACGGACGCCCGCCAGGGGTGGTCGCGCAGCCGGGCCGGGTCGCGGGCCAGGCAGCGCACGTGGAATCCGGACGCCAGCAGTTCGGGCACCAGTCGGCCGCCCAGGTATCCGGTCGCCCCGGTCACCAGACATCGCACGTCACGACCTCCTCCGTGTACCCCCTTGCGCCCCCTCGCGGACCATTCGTCGCCCGGCCCGGAACGGATCGTCCGGGGCGCCCGCCCGGTGCCGGGTGCACGGATTGCCTGGCCGCTGTCGACGGATCGCCAACTCCGCCCCGGCCGGTCCGCCTAGCGTGGTCGGCACGGGGGCTCCCCCCGCGGACCGGGAGGCACGGCGCGAACGCCGGCTCCGACCGGCGGAGGTCGTCCCCGTGTGGGCGGGACGAACCGCCGGGGGCGCGGGGGCCACGCGACGGATCGCCGGGTCCGTCCGCACGGTGGCCGCCGGGCCCGGCCGTCACTTCCCCGAGAGGCGGCCGGGCCCGGCGTCGCCCCGTGGCCCGTCCCGGTGGATGCCGCACCGGATGCGGTTCAGCGCCGGACGGAGCGGATGCTGCGGCCGGTGACGGTGGCGGGAGTCAGCCGGACCCAGCGGCCGTGGGCCGGGGGCTGCGGGAGTTCGGCGAGCAGCGCGGGTTCGGTGACGTACTCCAGCGGGCCGGTCAGCAGGACGCTCCAGCCCTGGTCGAGGTCGCGGTCGGCGCGGTCGACCTCGAACGCGACGGTGTCGGACGGGGTGCCGCCGTTCGGGCGGGGCGAGAGCGGGCCGTCCGCGTCGGTGCGGTAGAGCACGGTGCGGTCGTGCACGAGGTAGCCGACGGGGCGCACCAGGGGGCCGTCGGGGCCGTTGCGGGCGATCCGGCCGAGGCCGCTGCTGCCCAGGCGCTGCCAGCACTCGTCGACGGTCAACTCGCCGAGCACGGGCGGTCCCGCCACTGCGGGGGCGTTCGCGGAGCCGCTTGCGAGGTCGCTCGCCCGGCCCGGGGCGTGGTCCTCCGGGGGTCCGGTCACCAGTTCCCGGTACTCCAGGCCGAGGACGGCGGCCAGCCGCAGCAGCGCGGGCGGGTCGAAGGCGCGGTCGAGCTCCAGGACCCGGTGCAGGTAGGCGGTCGACATGCCGGCTTTCGCGGCGGCCTGCGCCTCGGTGAGTCCGAGGTCGGCGAGGCGGTCGGCGAAGCGCTGCGCGAGCGCGGTCGCGGGGGCTGTCGCAGGTGCTGGGGCGGTCGCCGGAACGCTCGCGGGGGCGTGTTCGGTGGTCACTTCGGTCACCTCCCGTGGGAATCGGCGGGACATCGGCGGGACATCGGCGGAGAGCCGATGGAGGGTCGGCGGGGGATCGGCCGGGCCACCGGTTCTCCCCCTCCAGGATGCGCCCGTGCCCCGCGTCCCGGGCGGGACCAACGGCCCTCCCCCGCCGGGCCCGGCGGCCCTGGTGCCCGGGCGGGGGCGGGAGCAGAGTGGGCCGCGACCCCAGGTGCGGGCGGCCGTGGCCCGCGGGGATTCGCACAGGGAAGGCACCGCCATGACTCGTCCCGTTCTCGCCGCAGTCGACGCGTCCGTCCGCAGCCGGGCCGCCGCGCACTGGGCCGCCCAGGAGGCGGGTCGGCGGGAAGCGCCGCTGCGGCTGCTGCACGCCCGGCCGTTCCTCGGACGCAAGGCGAACGACCTGGTGGCCCTGGACGATCTGGAGGCGGGTGCCCGCAGCATGCTGGACGAGGTCGCCCGGGAGCTGGCGGCCGCGTACCCGGGCCTGGCGGTGGAGCACGAGCTGGTGCCGGACGCGGCGATCGACGGCCTGGTGGAGACGGCCGGGCAGGGGCAGCTGCTGGTGATCGGCACCCGGGGCCTGGGCGGGTTCCACGGGCTGCTGGTCGGCTCGGTGAGCCTCGGCGTGGCGGGCCGTGCGACGACCCCGGTGGTGCTGGTCCGGGAGGGCCGGCCGGAGCCCGAGTCGCACGAGCCGGAGGTCACGGTCGGCTTCGACGCGCTCGAACCGGCGGACGCGGTCCTGGAGTTCGCGTTCGAGGCGGCGCAGCTGCGCGGGGCCCGGGTGCGGGTGGTGCACGGCTGGGAGCTGCCGCCGGTGTACGGCTACGCGGGGTGGGTCCCGGTGGAGACGGAGCGGACGGAACTGGGTTCGCTGGCGGAGACGATGGTCGCCGAGGCGGTCGCCCCGTGGCGGGAGAAGTACCCGCGGACGCTGGTGCTGGAGGACGTCCGCACCGGGGGCGGCGCGGCGGCGCTGGTCGAGGCCTCGGCCACGTCGGACCTGGTGGTGGTCGGCCGCCGGACCCGTCCGCTGCCGCTGGGCACCCGGCTGGGCGGCGTCACCCACGCGGTGATCCACCACGCGCAGTCCCCGGTCGCGGTCGTCCCGCACGCCTGACGGGCCGCCGGGCCCGGCGGGTCCGCGGGGCTGCCGGGTCCTGTCGGCCCCCGCTGTCACCCGGTCAGTCGTCGAAGCGGAAGGCCAGCAGCGTCGCGTCGTCCTCGGAGAGCGGGCCGGACATCTCCCACACCACGGCGTCGACGAGTTCCTGCAGGTCGGGCCCGGTGGAGCGGTCCTCGGCGGCGAGCCGTTCGACGGTGGCGCAGAGCGCGGTGAGGCGGTCGTCGATGTCCTGGTCGCGGCGCTCGACCAGGCCGTCGGTGTACAGCAGCACGGTGTCGCCGGGACGGACGTCCGTCTCGACCGCGCCGTAGCCGATGTTCGGCAGCACGCCGAACGGCGGGCCGGTGTCGGGTTCCAGGACGGTGGCGCGGCCGTCCCGGAGCAGCACCGGTGGGGGGTGGCCGGCGCAGATCCAGCGCAGCAGGCGCCGGTCGGGGTAGTAGCGGGAGACGATCGCGGTGGCGGTGGCCTCGTCGCCCTCGTCGCAGGCGATCCGATTCAGCCAGCCGCCGAGCGACTCCACCAGCGCCCCGGTGAACGCCAGCCCGGCCAGCGCGTGCCGCAGCATCGACATCAGCGCGACCGCGTCCAGCCCGTGGCCGCGTGCGTCGCCGACCGCCAACAGCACTTGTCCGTCCGGGAGTTGGCGCACCTTGTACCAGTCGCCGCCGACCCGTGCCTCGGCCGGGCGGTAGGCGGCGGCGGTGCTGACGCCGAGCCCGTCGAGGGTGGCGGAGCGCGGCTGCAGGGCGTCCTGCAGCCGCTGGACCACCCGGTGTTCGGCGTCGGCCCGCCGGGCCTGGCGCTCCGTCTCCTCCTCCTGGGCCCGCAACAGCCTTCGGCTCTCGGCGAGTTCGGTGACGTCCTGGAGCACGGCCCGCAGTCCCTCGATCGGGCCGCCGTCCTCCCGGACCACCTCCGCGACCAGCCGGATGCGGCGGCGGCGCCCGTCGCCGTACGCCTCGACCAGCAGGTCGATGTCCTCGCCGGTGCTGAGCAGCCGGTCCAGGGCCCGGTAGAGCGCGGGCCGGCTGGTCTCGGTGATCCGGCCGAGCGCCCGGCCGGTGGGGACGGTCGGCGCGTCCGGCGGCAGGCCGAGCAGGACGGCCAGGCCCGGGGAGACGTCGAGCCGGCCGTCGCGCAGGCTCCACTCGACCCAGCCGACCCGGGCGATCCGCTGCGCGGCGCGGGCCACCTCCTCGGTCCGGTCGTCGGTCCACACCAGCAGCAGCCGACGGCCCAGCCGGTGCACGGTCACCCGCTCCCGGCTGATCCGGACCCCGCCGTCGGCGGCGACCGCCTCCCAGCGCACCGGGACGGCCCGGGCCGCGAGACCGGTGCGCAGCACCTCGGCCGCCGTACCCGCGAAGGTCGCGCTCCACAGCCCCGGGTACGCCTCCCGCAGCGAGGGCCCGCCGCCGTCCGGGACCGGTCCGGGGTGCTGCGGGTGCCGGGCGGCCGCCTCGTTGACGACCAGCACGACCAGGTCGCGGACCGTGCCCGTGGTGTCCCGCACCGGCGCCGTGAGCACGGCGGCCTGCGGCACGGCGTCCAGCAGGCGCCGCAGGTCATCCTCCGGCGGCCGGGGCGGCTCCGGCGGCACGGGCGCCGCCTGCGCCGGCGGCGCGCCGACCGGGGCGGGCCCGCGCTGCTCCTCGCGCAGCCGCCGGACGGTACGGCGCAGGTCCTCCCCGGGGTCCCGCTGCTCGCCACGCCCGTCCACCGCCCCGCCCCTCTCCGCTCGGCCCTCCCCACCACCTTTCCGCCCCACCCCCCGACCGTCGACCCGAACCGCCCGCCCGAGTGAGCCCCCGCCCCCTGGCGGCCCGCCGCCCCGGCGCCGGAACGGTCCCGGGCGCACCGCTGCCGACGACGTCCCTCCTCCCGCCGCCCGCCGCGCCCCGGTCAGCCGTCCCTCCCCTCACCCGCCCCGTGGTGGCCGTCGCGCGGCGCCACCGAACTCGGCCTCTCCCCCGCGCCCCGCAACGCACCCGCACCACCGCCGGCGCCGTTGCCTGCCACCGCCTGCCGGACGATTCCTGGCGCCGCCCCGAAGAGCTCGTCATTCGGCGCGGGAAGCCCTCTCGGCCTCCTCCCGGAGAGCGCGGATCTCCGTGGCCGTCGTCCGGCTGAGCCGCTGGGCGGCGGCGCGGAGCTCGGCCTCCCAGGCCCGGAAGGACTCCGGCTGCCCGTCCGCGATGTACTCGACGTAGTACTCGTCGCTCACGGCCCGGAGGAACTCGTGCTCCGCCCCGGTCTGCGCCGCCGTCAAGCCCTGCCAGACCCTCGCCGCCACCTCGCCGGGGGTTTTCACCCCCGCTGCGAGGCCGCCCGCCAAGTGGTGGAGCAGGCACCGTTCGGCGGTCTCCTCGTCGGGCACGGAGCTGCCCAACTCGTGCACCGCCTGCCGGAACAGCACCGCAAGCTCCGTCGTGTCCTCCGCCCTGCTGCGCCCGGCCAGGTCGCGCAGCGCGGGCGAATCCAGGCCGGCGGCCAGCAACCGGGCCGCCTGCATCGGCAGGTCCGCCGACTCGACGACGCCGACGACGTACTGCCACGCAACCGCGAACACCTGATCCATGTCAGTATCCTGCCGACCGCCGAGTCTCCGTACGATCGATTTTCGGTCCGGGCGGGAAGCGGTGGCAACGCCGCTCCGCGCCCCGGCGCGTGACGGTCGCGGCGCGCCCGGCCTCTGACGAAACCACGGAAGTTGTTCGAGCCGGCGGTGTCCGCCACGCCTGCTGCACCTACCGGGCCGCTGGGCGGCGGCCCTCTTGCACGCGGTGCCGCCCTTGCCCGGGCAGGCCCTACGGCCCAACCGGTCCTAGCCGTAACGGACTTGGAAGCGTGATGCCGATGAGCCTTCCGCAGTCGCGGTCGTCCTCCTGGCGGAGGAGTCGGTGCCCTTCTCCGGGGCGAGAATCTGACCCTGCTTCAGGCCGATCCCCGGCGCCCGCCGGGCGGAGAGGATCGACCCATGCGATTCAAGACGCTTCACCCTTCCCCGACGGTCGGCGGTACCGCGCGGCCGGTTCCCAGGTGGGCTGTCCGCTGCGCGCGGCTCATACCCCTGATCGTCCTGCCCTCGTGCCTGTGGCGCCTGCCGTTCGCCTTCGACTACGACATGGGCCAGGTCTACGCCGTCCACAAGACCTGGCACTGGTGGGTGATCCTCTACGTCTTCGGACTCAGCCTCCTCGCCGAAGGGCTCGCCCACCTCTCCTACGGCCTGGTGGCCGGCTGGGGCGAAACGGTTCCGTCCTGGATTCCCGGCATCGGCGGCCGACGCGTCCCACCGCTCGCGGCGATCGTCCCCGCCACCCTGGGCGGCCTGGCCCTGACCGCGCTGTGGGGCCAACTGCCGCTCGCCCTGCTCCACCTCGGAGCCCCCCTCGTCGAGTACTCCAACGGCTGGTGGAAGGCCCTCGGGCTCGCGGCCGGTCTCCCACTGAGCCTGTGGGGCCCTCTGCTCCTGGCCCTGACGTACGCCTACTACCAGCGCCGCCGCGGAGAGCGCGATGCGGCCGACCCGGCCGGGTGAAGCCGGTACGGTCCTTCCAACGAACGGCAGTTGCTGTCGGCGCACCCGGCAGGTCGAAGCCCTTCGAAGGACAAGCCTCCAGGGCGGGGCCGCCACCACAGGCCCGGACGCTGTGCAGCTTCCACGTCCACCGCAGCCGCTCCGACGGCATCCGCTTCGAGCGCGGGCCACCGGTCGAACGGGCTGACCCCACTGCGGGATGATCGTCGGCTTCCGTCCTACGATCGGAGTTGATTCCCCCTCATGCGATGCTCGTTCGAACGGGTGGTACTGAGATGACCGCAGCAGCGCTGGCGATCTTGCAGGCGGCCGGAGCCGAGCGGATCGAGCACCCCGGCGGAACACTGCTGGCGCACCTGCAGCGGGTCGGCGAGCTCCTCGCCTCGTGGGGCGCTCGCCCGGCGTTGGTGTCGGCCGGGCTGTGCCACGCGTTCTACGGGACCGACGGGTTCCCGGTCGCGCTGCTGGACCTGGAGCGTCGGGCGGAACTGGTCGAGGCGATCGGCACCGAGGCCGAAGCGCTCGTCTACTTCTACGCCTCCTGCGACCGCCGGTCCTCCTACCGCGAACTGGCCGACGAACGAGGAACGTTCGTCGATCGGTTCACCGGCGCGGCGACGCGTCCGAGCCTCGAAGCGCGACGGGACTTCGCCGAACTCACTGCCGCCAACGAGCTCGACATCGCCGCGATCAGCGCGGAGGTCCGCCTGCGCCACGGCGCCGACCTGCTCGACCTCTTCACCCGGTGGAGTCCGCTGCTGTCCGCCCCGGCCCGGGCCCACTGCCTGAGCGTGCTGGACCAGCCCCGCCCCGGGAATTGACCGCTCCGCTCCGGGCGTCGACCACTGCGCACGCCCGGCCGCGCGGTCCACAGCGGCTTCCCTGGGAAGAAGAGGAGGCTGACACGGCCGAAGATCCCGAAAACGGTGCCCGCCGTGGCCCGGCCGGACGAAGATGAACACCGTCGGACGTGCGGGTGAGCGGGACAGGGGTTCGGGTGGGTGGGGTGGACGGCGGCGGCGGGTCGGGGGAACTCGGCGAGCTGCGTGCGCTGTTGCAGGACGGGCTGGTCCGGGCCGGGCTGACGGAGGACCGGCTCGCGGACCGTACGGGGCTGGAGCCGGGCACCGTCCGGGCGGCCCTGCGGAGCGGCGGGGGCGCTCCGGGCGCCGCGACCGTCGCCGT
>NZ_JBIUTD010000039.1:0-54963 GCF_044741705.1 Kitasatospora sp. NPDC088134
AACCCCACCCCAAACAACAACGTCGGTCTCCAAGACCACAACCGGGTCTTGGAGACCGACGTCACGCCCGGCCCCGAATTCGCCAACGGCATCCCTCACGGTGCGGGGCCCTTTCGCGTGCTGTGTGCTGCGTGCCGCGTGCGCGGGTCAGGCGCTCTTCTCCCGGCGCTCGCGCTTGATCATGTCGCGCGGGACCAGGGTCGGGATGGCGTGCTTGGAGACGACGTCCCCGGTGACCACCACGCGGGCGACGTCCTGCCGGGACGGAACCTCGTACATCACGGACATCAGCACCTCCTCCATGATGGCCCGCAGACCGCGCGCGCCGGTGCCGCGCAGGATCGCCTGGTCGGCGATCGCCTCCAGCGCGTCCCGGGTGAACTCCAGCTCCACGCCGTCGAGTTCGAACAGCTTGCGGTACTGCTTCACCAGCGCGTTCTTCGGCTCGGTGAGGATCTGCAGCAGCGCCTCGCGGTCCAGGTTGTGCACGCTGGTGATGACGGGGAGGCGGCCGATGAACTCCGGGATCATCCCGAACTTGACCAGGTCCTCCGGCATCACCTGGCGGAAGTGGTCCGCGGCGTCCTGCTCGCGCTTGGAGCGGATGGTGGCGCCGAAGCCGATGCCCTTGGCGCCGGCCCGGCCCTCGATGATCCGCTCCAGGCCGGCGAACGCGCCGCCCACGATGAACAGCACGTTGGTGGTGTCGATCTGGATGAACTCCTGGTGCGGGTGCTTGCGGCCCCCCTGCGGCGGCACCGAGGCGGTGGTGCCCTCCAGGATCTTCAGCAGCGCCTGCTGCACGCCCTCGCCGGAGACGTCCCGGGTGATCGACGGGTTCTCGCTCTTCCGGGCGACCTTGTCGATCTCGTCGATGTAGATGATCCCGGTCTCGGCCTTCTTGACGTCGTAGTCGGCCGCCTGGATCAGCTTCAGCAGGATGTTCTCGACGTCCTCGCCGACGTAGCCGGCCTCGGTCAGCGCGGTGGCGTCCGCGATGGCGAACGGCACGTTCAGCATCCGGGCCAGGGTCTGCGCCAGCAGCGTCTTGCCGGAGCCGGTCGGGCCCAGCAGCAGGATGTTGGACTTGGCCAGCTCGATCGCGTCGTCCCGGCCGGAGCCGGAGCGGCCGGCCTCGCCGGCCTGGACGCGCTTGTAGTGGTTGTAGACCGCGACCGACAGCGACTTCTTGGCGAGGTCCTGGCCTACCACGTACTGGTCGAGGAACTCGTAGATCTCGCGGGGCTTCGGCAGTTCCTCGAAGCGCACCTCGGAGCTCTCGGCGAGCTCCTCCTCGATGATCTCGTTGCACAGGTCGATGCACTCGTCGCAGATGTACACGCCTGGCCCGGCGATCAGCTTCTTCACCTGCTTCTGCGACTTGCCGCAGAACGAGCACTTGAGCAGGTCGCCACCGTCTCCGATGCGTGCCACGAGGTGCTTCCCCTTCGCCAGGGGCCCCGCGGGGGTCGGGGCCTGGTGCTGTGGACCGGCTTCGCCGTCGGCGGTCGGTCTGGTATCCGACGGTACTCTGCCGAGTCGCAGTTTCCGCCGACTTCGACCGCTCTGCCCTACGCCCTGGGCGAATTGATACCGAACAGATGCTGTCGCGGGTGCATGACCCGACAGCCATTGTGCCGGGCCCCGGGGCCCGACCGGAACGCTCCGGGGCGGGGCGTACGTCACGTACGCCCCGCCCCGGAGCGAGGGATCAGTCGGTGTACGAGTTCTTCCGGGTCGAGATGATCTGGTCGATCAGCCCGTACTCCAGCGACTCCTCCGCCGTCAGGATCTTGTCGCGCTCGATGTCCTCGCGGACCTGCTCGACGTCCTTGCTGGAGTGCTTGGCCAGCATGGTCTCCAGCTGCTCGCGCATCCGGAAGATCTCCTTGGCCTGGATCTCCAGGTCCGACACCTGGCCGCGGCCGGTCTCGGTGTACGGCTGGTGGATCAGCACCCGGGCGTTCGGCAGCGCCATCCGCTTGCCGGGGGTGCCCGCGGCCAGGATCACCGCGGCGGCCGAGGCCGCCTGGCCCATGCAGACCGTCTGGATGTCCGGCTTCACGAACTGCATGGTGTCGTAGATCGCGGTCAGCGCGGTGAACGAGCCGCCGGGCGAGTTGATGTAGAGCGAGATGTCCCGGTCCGGGTCCATCGACTCCAGGCAGATCAGCTGCGCCATGATGTCGTTCGCCGAGACGTCGTCCACCTGCGAGCCGAGGAAGATGATGCGCTCCTCGAACAGCTTGGCGTACGGGTCGTACTCGCGGACGCCCTGCGACGTGCGCTCGACGAAGCGCGGCACGATGTAGCGGCCCTCGGCGCGCATGTCCTCCAGGCGCGCCTTGGCACCGGACAGGCTGGGGATGTTCATGTTCTCTGGTCCTCCGAAGCGTGCGGTCTGGGTTCCGATGCCGGTCAGCCGGCGGCGCCGGTGCCGCCGCCGCCGGGGACGTCCGCGGCGCTGTGCATGATCTCGTCGATCAGGCCGTACGCCTTGGCCTCCTCCGGGGTGAACCAGCGGTCGCGGTCGGAGTCCGCGGTGATCTGCTCGAAGGACTGGCCGCTGTGCTGGGCGATCAGCTCGGACATCCGCTTCTTGGTGCGCAGCAGCTGCTCGGCCTGGATCCGGATGTCGGTGGCCGAGCCGCCGAGGCCCGCCGAGGGCTGGTGCATCAGGATGTTGGCGTTCGGCAGCGAGAAGCGCTTGCCCTTCGCGCCCGCGGTCAGCAGGAACTGGCCCATCGAGGCGGCCATGCCCATCGCGATCGTGACCACGTCGTTCTTGATGTACTGCATGGTGTCGTAGATCGCCATGCCCGCCGAGATCGATCCACCCGGGGAGTTGATGTAGAGGTAGATGTCCTTCTCGGGGTCCGCCGCGAGCAGCAGCAGCTGGGCGGTGATCTTGTTGGCGATGTCGTCGTCGACCTGCTGGCCGAGGAAGATGATGCGCTCGTTGAGCAGCCGGTTGTAGACCTGGTCGCCCAGGCCGCCGCCCACGTCGCCGCCGGCGGCGTGCGGTGCCATCGGGCCAGGCATCTGCATCTGCGGGAACGTCACTTAGCCACCTGCTCAGTCGATCTGCGTGTGTGTCGCTGTCCACCGACCCTAACGCGCAGGCCCGGCCGCTGAATCCCCCACGCAGAACTGTTCGCTGTGAGCGCAGGGTCGGCGGAGCGTGAGCGGCGCGCACGCGAACGGGCCCGGGCACCGTGCGGTGCCCGGGCCCGTTCCCGGTCTGACGCGCCGTCGGGAACCCGACGGCTACGAGGCTCAGGCCTCGGCGGACTCCGCGGAGGTCTCCTCGGCGGCGGCCTCGGCGGTCTCGCCGGCCTCCTCCTCGTCGTCCTCGAAGGAGACGACCTCGCCGTTGGTGTCGGTCACCTTGGCGGCCTCGACCACCAGGGCCAGCGCCTTGCCGCGGGCGACCTCGCCGACCAGCAGCTGCACCTGGTTGCCCTGGACGACCTGCTGGGCGAACTGGTCCGGGGTCATGCCGGAGCCGGCGGCGCGGCGGATGAGGTGCTCGGTGAGCTCCTCCTGGTTGACGCCCAGCTCCTCGTTCTTGACGATCTGGTCCAGCACGAACTGGGTCTTGATGCCCTTCTTCGCCTGCTCCTCGGTGTCCTTGTCGTAGTCCTCGCGGGACTTGTCCTGGGACGCCAGGTAGGTGTCGAGGGTCAGGCCCATCGGCTCCAGCTGGTGGTGCTCGAGGTTGTGCTTGCGGGTGTTGACCTCGTCCGCCAGCAGCTTCTCCGGGTACTCCATCTCGACCCGGTTCAGCAGCTCGTCGAGGACCTTCTCCTGGGCCTGGGTGGCCTGGTCGAACTCCTTCATGCGCTCCAGGCGCTTGACGGAGTCGGCACGGAGCTCCTCGATGGTGTCGAACTCGCTCGCCAGCTGCGCGAACTCGTCGTCCAGCTCGGGGAGTTCCTTCTCCTGGACGGCGGTCACGGTGACGGTGACCTCGGAGTCCTTGCCGACCTGGGTGCCGCCCTTGAGGGTGGTGGTGAAGGTCTTGGACTCGCCGGCCGACAGGCCGATGACGGCCTCGTCGATGCCGTCCAGCAGGCGGCCGGAGCCGATCTCGTAGCTCACGCCGGTGGCGGTGCCGTCCTCCGGCACCTCACCGTCGACCTTGGCCTCCAGGTCGACGACCACGACGTCGCCCTCGGCGGCGGCGCGCTCGACGTCCTTCACGGAGCTGAAGCGCTCGCGGAGCTGCTCGAGGGACTTCTCGACGTCCTCGTCGGTGACCTCGATCGGGTCGACCACGACGGCGATCTCGGCGAAGTCGGGCAGGGTGACCTCGGGGCGGACGTCGACCTCGGCGACGAACTTGAGGTCACCGCCGTCGGCGAGGTTCTCGACACCCTCGATGCCGGTGATGTCCGGCTGGCCCAGCACGTCGATCTGGCCCTCGTCGACGGCCTGCGTGTAGAAGCGCGGAAGCGCGTCGTTGACGGCCTCCTCCAGCACCGCGCCACGACCGAAGCGCTGGTCGATCACCTTGTTCGGGATCTTGCCCTTGCGGAAGCCCGGAACGGTGACCTGCTGGTTGATCTTCTTGTACGCCGCGTCGAGGCTGGGCTTGAGCTCCTCGAAGGGCACCTCGACGGTGAGTCGAACCCGGGTCGGGTTCAGAGTCTCGACGGCGCTCTTCACGGTTAGGTCTCCTAGGGGGCTTGCGGTCAGAGGCGATAGGCGGTTGGGGCTGAAACGCTGTCCGTACTACCGCCAGCGATCCATCCTACCGGTACCACGAAAGCGGCTGTGCCCGGCACCGGGTGCACGTCGGCCGCAGGTCGGACGCGTCGGAGCCGTCCGCAACGACAACAGGGCCCCGCCGCCGGCGAGACCCTGCCGCACACGGTCGGGGTGACCGGATTCGAACCGACGGCCTTCCGCTCCCAAAGCGGACGCGCTACCAACCTGCGCCACACCCCGTGGTGCCGAGCAGAAGAGTACACGTCGGGCCGCCCCCGCCCGGGGCGATATCCGCGAGCCGACAGCCCCGCAACGGGTGTGCATTCCACCGACCCGACCAGGTACGCTTGTCCGGTCCCCGCACACCGCGACGCGGTGCGGGTACGCCTGTGCGGGTGTAGCTCAATGGTAGAGCCCCAGTCTTCCAAACTGGTCACGCGAGTTCGATTCTCGTCACCCGCTCCATCCCCGCAACGGCCCCGCACTGCCCCGGCAGTCGGGGCCGTCGCCGTTCCCACCCGACGGATCGGCGCACGGCTACCCCGCTATGCCCAGGTCCGCCCGCGCCGCCCGGTGGAACGCCCCGAGCCCGGCGACCAGCTCCCGGGCGGCATCCGCCCACTCCTCGTCCTCCTCGTTCTCGACACCCGCCCGAGCAGCGCGAAGCCCCCGCCACAACGCGAGGTTGACGACTTCCGCCGCCCCGACCGCCGCCGGCCCGGCCAGCAGGGCAAGTACCTCGAAGCCGATGGAGCGCCGGCTCTCCGCCGCCTCCATCGCGGCCAGCAGTTCGGCGGGGTCCACCGCCGCCCCGAGGACGACTGCCTTGGCGGCACGGTGTGCCTCCTTCACCGTCGCGGCGTACTCGACGCAGGCGTGCAGCTTGCGCTCGTCCCACCGGGTCGCCATCGCCCGGCGGTGCTTGGCCCGTTCCGCCGCGGAGGTCGCCGCGTACGAGGTGAGCGCACCGACGAGAACACCCACCAGAGTGATGATTTGACCGACCATCGCACGAAGCTACCAAGCGCCCGTGCGGACGGCCCGAAGGCCCCGGGCACGGGGGTGTGCGCGGGGCCCTCGGGGGGTGGGGTCCGGGGTCAGACGTTGACGCCGTGGGCCGCCAGGTAGGCGACGGGGTCGATGTCGGAGCCGTAGTCCGGGGTGGTGCGGATCTCGAAGTGCAGGTGCGGGCCGGTGACGTTGCCGGTGGCGCCGGAGAGGCCGATCTGCTGGCCCGCCGTCACGGACTGGCCGGCCGAGACGGAGATCGAGGAGAGGTGGGCGTACTGGGCGTACTTGCCGTCGGCGAGCTTGATGACGACCTGGTTGCCGTAGGCGCCGCCGTTGCCGGCCGAGACCACGGTGCCGGCGGCGATCGCCTTCAGGCTGGTGCCGGTGGAGACCGGGAAGTCGATGCCGGTGTGGTAGCCGCTGGACCAGTTGGAGCCGGCCACCTTGTAGCCGGTGGTGACGCTGCCCGGGGCCGGGGCGACGTAGCCCTTGGCGGTGCTCGCGGCCGGGGCCGTCTGCTGGGTCTTGGTCTGCGTCTGGACCTGGGCCTGGACCTGGGTCTGGGCCTTGGCGGTGACGCTCTTCGTCGTGGTCTTCGGCGCGGCCGCGGTCTTGGCGGCGGCCGTGTCGGCGGAGGACGCGGAGGGCTGCGCCGGCGCGGCGGCCTTGGCGGGGGCCGGGGCGGCCTTGGCGGGGGCCGGGGCGGCCGCCGGGGCCTGGCCGTTGACGGTCAGCTGCTGGCCGGGGCGGATCAGGTCCGGGTTGCCGCCGATGACCGAGCGGTTGTCCTGGTAGAGCTTCTGCCAGCCGCCGTCGACGTCCTGCGCGTCGGCGATCCGGGAGAGGGTGTCGCCGGAGACGACCTTGTAGGTGTGCGAGGCGGCGGCCGGGGCGGCGGCCTGCTCGGCGGCGGGGGCGCTGTCGGCGGTGTCGGCGACGGGGGTGGCGTCGACCGAGACGTGCGCCCACTGGCGGCCGCCGTCGTGGTGGTCGGCGGTGCCGTGCGCGGAGGCGGCGGAGACCGGGAGGCCGATCGCGGCACCGACGACACCGGTGGCGATGACGATGCGGGCGATGGCGGTCAGACGCGGCTTGCGGTGCTTGCCCTGAGCGGACATGAAGCAGTTCCTCTCCGACGCCTGCGAGGTGAGCTGTCGGGTTCGGGCGAGAGTTGCCCGGCCGCGTCTCCGCGGCTTCACCCCGAGCCGTTCCCGGTGTTCCCGGGCCCGGCGTACTACCTGTGGTTCCCCCGCTCCTGCCGTGGCGTGGTGATCTGGTCGGCACCGGGCGACGGCAGGACTAGGCGTTCCGCTCGGTGGCCTGCCCGGTCAGTGGCCGGGCTGCGGTGGAAGCAAAACCCACAGGTCGGAGAGCTGGCAAGCGCCGAAAAGCCCCGTTCCCAAGATCGGGAAGGGGCTGACGGTCCGCCAGGTCACGCTCCGTCGGCCGGGCGGCCGCGCTGCGCGCACGGGATCATGACGGGTCGCCTACGAACCGGGCACAGCGGGCGACATCGGCCACCGCGCGCGGTCGGGCGCTCACCTGGCGTGAGGGTGCGGGTGACCCTGGTCACCCGCGGGCAGGCCGAATGGACGGCCCGGGGTCCGTCCCGGCCGTCGTGAGGTCCTGCGTGAGGTCGCGCTCGGGGAGCCGACGGTGCGTCAGCCCGCGATGCTGGCGATCGCCTTGGAGACCGAGGAGAGGAACTGCTGGATCGGCCCGGCCATGGTCGACTGGCTGAGCATGAAGCCGAACAGGGCGGCCATGATGGCGTGCCCGGTCTTCAGCTGCTTGTTGCGGATGAAGATGGCGACGATGACGCCGAACAGGACAAGCGCGGAGACGGAGAAGGCCACCGGGACTCACTTCCTCGATTCGTGGCGGGGGTTCGGGTCGGAACCTTCGGGCGGAACCGACGGCGGTTCCAGGCGGAAACCGGCCCCTGCCCCCCGTGTCCCCACCACTCCATCCGGACTCAGTGTGGTCGTTCGTGCCTACTGCGTAAAGGACTTGCCCCGTCGCCCGGGGTGCGAACCGGGGTGGTGGGACTGATTTTCGCCGACCGTGACGATAGCGGACGCGTTCTGACGGAGCGTCGGCGGGGCGGGCCCCGGCGCGGGCCTGCGGGCATATCGGCAGGCAGATCCGGGGGTCGTCCACCGCCCGGTCGGCGCCCGGGAATTGGCCGAAGATCAACGTCCGGGTTTGACACTCCGTGGACACCCCGCGCTCACCGGCCCTCCGCAATCCGGAAGGTCGGCCGCAGTGTCCCGGGCCTGCCCTCAGCCGCGCCAGACCAGCAGGACCGCCCGGTCGTCGTTGACGTGCTTGGCGACGGTGTCGATCAGCCGGACCGCGGCGCCGGAGCGGCCGGCCAGCGGGGCGGTGGCGACCAGCCGGTCGGCCTCGCCCATCAGCCGGTCCATGCCCTCGCCGAGGTCCCGGCCGGGGATCTCGACCATGCCGTCGGTGCAGAGCATCAGCAGGTCGCCGGGGCCCAGGGTGCCGCGCACCCCTTCGAACTTGGCGCCGTCGTAGACCCCGAGCAGCGGGCCCTCGGCCTCCTTGACCTCCCAGTGGCCGGCCCCGGCGAGGCGGTGCATGCCGGGGAGGTGGCCGGCCGAGAGGAGTTCGTACTCGCCGGTGTCCAGGTCGAGCACCAGGTGGGCGGCGGTGGCGAAGCCCTCGGCCCAGTCCTGGCGCAGCAGGTAGCCGTTGGCGGCGGGCAGGAAGTCGTGGGCGGGCAGCGAGCCGAGCAGCCCGCCGAAGGCGCCGGAGAGCAGCAGGGCGCGGCTGCCCGCGTCCATGCCCTTGCCGGAGACGTCGGCGAGGACGGCCTCCAGCATCCGGCCGCCGGGGCCGGTCCGGGCGGCGACCATGAAGTCGCCGGAGAAGGACTGGCCGCCGGCCGGGCGGAGCGCGGTGTCGGTGTGCCAGCCGTCGGGCAGGTGGGGCATCCGGCCCTGGACCCGGATGCGCTCGCGCAGGTCGAAGAGCATGGTGGAGCCGCCGCGCCAGGGCACGCCGACCCGGCGGCGGAACTGGGCGACCAGCAGGCCGGCCACGCCGACGGCGCCGACCACCAGGGCGGCGCCGGGGGTGACGCCGGGGCCGTAGGCGTCGGGGGTGGCGGAGGCCAGCCGCTCGCCGGTGTGCACCAGGGACTCGGTGACCAGGCCGGCCGCGGCGACGGCGTACAGCAGGACCAGGGTGCCGGGGCGCAGCAGCAGGGCGCCGGCCAGCACCGGCAGCACCAGCGCGGTCGGCGGGGCCCAGTCGGGGGCGAGGATGTTGAGCAGGACCAGCAGCGGGACGGCGAGGGCGAGGGCGGCGAACGCCCACCAGTCGGCGCCGTCGCCGCGGAAGTAGTCGACCCCGGTGCGGCGCAGCCTGCGTCGGGCCCGGGACAGCGCCGCGCGCAGCCGGGCCGTCACGGGTTCGCGGGACGTCCTGCGGTCCCGGCCCGTCGCACTGGGGCGCGCGCTGCCGGCCATGGGGACCGACCTTATCCACCGGCGGTCCGCGCGTCGACGGGCCGGGTGGCACGGAGTGCAGCGGGCCGGGCCGCGGCGGCGGGTTTCGGCCGCCGGGCGGGGGGCGGGCGACAGGCCGGGGCAGGGCGGGGCGACAAATCGGTCGCGGGCGGACGGATCGCCTGGTAGGCAGGGCGTCATGACGATGCGACAGCCCGAACTGACCGTGCGACCCCTGCGGGCCGAGGAGTGGGAGCCCTGGTACGGCACGGTGGACGTGGCCTTCGGCGGTACCCCGGAGCCGCCCGAGGAGCGGGCGCTGTGGCGGGAGTTGACGGAGGTGGAGCGCTCGCTGGCGATCTGCGAGGGCGACCGGATCGTCGGCGGCGGCGGGATCTTCAGCCTGCGGCTGGCGGTGCCCGGCGGGGCGGTGCTGCCGGTGGCGGGCGTGACGATGGTGGGCGTGCTGCCGACGCACCGGCGGCGCGGCGCGCTGACGGCGCTGATGCGCCGTCAGCTGGACGACGTGCGGGCGGCGGGCGAGGCGGTGGCGGCGCTGACGGCCTCGGAGCCGGCCATCTACGGCCGGTTCGGCTACGGCGCGGCGACCCGCAAGGCGGCGGTGTCGCTGCTGCGCGGCCGGGTCCGGGTGCGGGTGCCGGAGCAGCGGGGCGAGGTGGTGCTGCGGCTGGCCGACCCGGTGGCCGAACTGCCGCGCTGCGAGGAGCTGTACGCCCGGCTGGTGGCCCGCCGCCCGGGCGGTCTGGCCCGGCGGCCGGGCTGGGAGCAGGTCGCGGTGCTGGACGCGCCGGAGTCGCGCGGCGGCTTCTCCCCGCTGCAGTGCGTGCTGGCCGAGGACGCGGCGAGCGGGGAGCTGCTGGGCTACGCCCGGTACGCGGTGAAGGGCGAGTTCGACGAGCGCGGCGCGGCCGGGACGGTGCGGGTGCGCACGGTGCAGGCGGAGCAGCCGTGGGTGTACGCCCGGCTGTGGGAGTTCCTGCTGGACCTGGACCTGACGGTGCGGGTGGAGGCGGCCAGCCTGCCGGTGGACGACCCGCTGCTGCACCTGGTGTCGGACGTCCGGCACCTGACCCCGCGGCTGGTGGACGCGCTGTACGTGCGACTGGTCGACCTGCCCGCGGCGCTGGTGGCCCGCAGTTACGCCGCGCCGGTGGACGTGGTGCTGGAGGTGACGGACGCGTTCTGCCCGTGGAACGCGGGCCGCTGGCGGCTGACGGCGGCACCGGGCGGCCCGGTCTCCTGCGTGCGGACCGGTGATCCGGCCGAACTGGATCTGGACGTCCGGGAGTTGGGCTCGGTCTATCTCGGCGGTGGTTCGCTGGTGGCGCTGGCCGCGGCGGGCCTGGTCCGGGAGGTCCGGCCGGGTGCGCTGGAGCCGGCCGCGGCGGCGTTCCGCTCGGCGCTGGAGCCCTGGCTGCCGCACGGCTTCTGACGGGTCGGCGCTCCGGCCAGGGACGCGGAACGCGGCGCGCCCGCCCGGGAGTTCACGGGCGGGCGCGGTGCGGTGGGAGCGGGGCGCGGGGCGCGGGGTCAGCCCTGCGGGTGGTGGGCCGGGATCGGCGGGAGTTCGCCGGTGGTCTCGTACTCGGAGAGCATCTCGATCCGGCGGGTGTGCCGGGCCTCGCCGCTGTACGGGGTGCTGAGGAAGATCTCGACGAACTTGGTGGCCTCGTCCAGGGTGTGCATCCGGCCGCCGACCGAGATCACGTTGGCGTTGTTGTGCTCGCGGCCCAGCGCGGCCGTCTGCTCGCTCCAGGCCAGCGCGGCCCGGACGCCCTTGACCTTGTTGGCGGCGATCGCCTCGCCGTTGCCGGAGCCGCCGATCACCACGCCCAGCGCTTCGGGGTCGGCGGCGGTGCGCTCGGCCGCCCGGAGGCAGAACGGCGGGTAGTCGTCCTCGGCGTCGTAGACGTGCGGGCCGCAGTCGACCGGCTCGTGCCCGGCCCCCTTCAGCCACTCGACGAGGTGGTTCTTCAGTTCGTATCCGGCGTGGTCGGAGCCCAGGTAGACGCGCATGGGCACGAGTGTGACATGCCGCCGGGCCCGCGCCCCGACAGGGGCGGCGGGCCCGGCGCGGCCGACGGTCCGTCAGCGGCGGCCGATCAGCTTCCAGGTGAGCGGCAGGGCGGCCGTCGCCAGCACCAGCTTCAGCGCGTCGCCGACCAGGTACGGGTACAGGCCGAGGTCCGCGGCCTTCGCCAGCGGGACGTCCAGGGCGAACGCCAGGTAGGGCACGCCGACGGCGTAGATGGTCAGGCTGCCGAGCGCCATCGCGCCGGCCGTGCGCAGCGGGCTGCGGTCGGCGCCGCGGCGGGCCAGCGCGCCGGTGAGGGCGGCGGCGGCCACGAAGCCGATCACGTAGCCGAGGGTGGCCAGGCCGGCGCCCGAGGTGCCCTGGGCGAACCAGGGCAGGCCCGCCGTGCCGGCCAGCAGGTAGAGGCCGAGGGCGGCGGCGCCGCGGCGGGCGCCGAGCGCGGTGCCGACCAGCAGCGCGGCGAAGGTCTGCCCGGTCACCGGCACCGGCGAGCCGGGGACGGGCACCGAGAGCTGCGCGGCCAGGCCGGTCAGCGCGGCGCCGCCGGCCACCAGGGCCAGGTCGCGGGCGCGCGCGCCGAACCGGGTGGCGGCCTGCGGGAGCAGGTCGGCGAGGACGGCGGTGGACGGTATCGGCGTGACGACGGCCATGGCTGCTCCCGGGGTTCCGATGCGGACGATCACCCAAGAACCTACGTGCCGTCAGGTGTGTGCCGCCGCGTCGGGCCTGACAAAGCCGACCGGTCCCGCTTGTCGGGTCCGGCCTGTGACCGAGCCCTCACTCGTGACCTTCCGCCCCCGCACAGTGACGTTCCGTAGGATGTCCGTCCGGATTCCGGGACCGTTCGGGGTGAGCACGTCATATGCCGCACAGTGGTCGGAAACCCGTGAAACGCCCCCATGCCCGAACAGTCTGGACACCCGCCGCATGACCCGCAGCACCGCCTCTCCCCCCAGTGCCCCGGCCGCCGAGGACACCGGCCTGGGGCACGGCCTCAAGCAGCGCCACCTGTCGATGATCGCGCTGGGCGGGGTGATCGGGGCCGGGCTGTTCGTCGGCTCCGGCTCGGGGATCGCGGCCGCCGGGCCGGCCGTGGTGCTGGCCTTCGCCGCCTCCGGCCTGCTGGTGATGCTGGTGATGCGGATGCTCGGCGAGATGTCGGCGGCCCGCCCGGCCTCCGGCTCGTTCTCGGTGCACGCGGACCGGGAGATCGGCCCGTGGGCCGGGTTCACCGTCGGCTGGCTGTTCTGGGTGCTGCTCTGCGTCGGCGTCGCGGTGGAGGCGATCGGCGCGGCCGGCATCGTCTCCGGCTGGCTGCCCGGGGTGCCGTCCTGGGCCTGGGTCGCGGTGTTCATGGCCTTCTTCTGCCTGACCAACCTGGCCGCGGTGCGCAACTTCGGCGAGTTCGAGTTCTGGTTCGCCGCGGTCAAGGTGCTGGCGATCACCGCCTTCCTGGTGGTCGGCGTGCTGGCGGTGCTCGGCCTGCTGCCCGGCACCGACTCCCCCGGCGCCGCCAACCTGACCGGCCGCGGCGGCTTCTTCCCCACCGGCGCGAGCGGGCTGGTCACCGGCCTGCTGGCCTCGGTGTTCGCGTACGGCGGCCTGGAGACCGTCACCATCGCCGCCGCCGAGTCCGCCGACCCGCGGCGCAGCGTGGCCGTCGCGGTGCGCACCGCGATGTGGCGGATCGCGCTGTTCTACGTCGGTTCGATGGCCGTGATCGTCACGCTGGTGCCGTGGGACGACCCGGCGGTGGTCCGACCCGGGCCGTACGTGGCGGTGCTGGACCACCTGGGCATCCCGGGGGCGGCGCAGCTGATGAACGCGGTGGTGCTGGTCGCGCTGCTCTCCGCGATGAACGCCAACGTCTACGGCGCCTCCCGGATGGCGCACTCGCTGGTCGCCCGCGGCCACGGGCCGCGCGCGCTGGCCCGGCTGTCCGGCGGGGTGCCGCGCCGGGCGGTGCTGGCCTCCTGCGCGTTCGGCTTCCTCGCGGTGCTGCTCTCCTACTGGTGGCCGGAGACGGTGTTCAGCTGGCTGCTCAACATGGTCGGCGCGGCCGTGCTGGTGGTCTGGGCGTTCATCGCGGTGGCCCAGCTGCGGACCAGGCGCCACCTGTCGGCGGCCGAACTGCCGGTCCGGATGTGGGCGTTCCCGTACCTGACCTGGCTGGCGCTGGCCGCGATCGGGGCGGTGCTGGCGCTGATGACGCTGGACCCGGCGAACCGGGTCCAGCTGTACTTCACGGCCGGTCTGACGCTGGCGCTGGCCGCGGCGGGGTGGGCGCGGAGCCGACGGGCCGCCTGACGGACGGCGACGGCCCCGCACCCCGGCCGGGGTGCGGGGCCGTCGCGGTGCCGCTACTCGAAGGACGGGCCCGCGGTGCGGGTGCGCTTGATCTCGTAGAAGCCCGGGGTGGAGGCGACCAGCAGGGTGCCGTCCCACAGCCGGGCGGCGGCCTCGCCGCGCGGGGTGGGGGTGACCACCGGGCCGAAGAAGGCGACCCGGTCGCCGTCCGGGCCGTCGACGGCGATCACCGGGGTGCCGACGTCCTCGCCGACCAGGCCGATGCCCTCCGCGTGCGAGGCGCGCAGCGCGTCGTCGTAGGCGTCGGTGTCGGCGGCGTCGGCCAGCTCCTCGGGCAGGTTCGCGGCGCGCAGCGCGGCCACGACGGTCTCCCGGTCGTTGGGCAGGCCCTGGTTGTGGAAGCGGGTGCCGAGCTCGGTGTAGAGCGGGCCGAGCACCTTGTCGCCGTGCGCCTGCGCGGCGGCGATCAGGACCCGGACCGGGCCCCAGCCGGCGTCGAGCAGCTCGCGGTACCGCTCGGGCAGGTCCTCGCGGTTCTCGTTCAGGACCGACAGGCTCATCACGTGCCAGCGGGTGTCCACCGGCCGGAGCTGCTCGACCTCCAGCATCCAGCGGGAGGTCATCCAGGCCCAGGGGCAGATCGGGTCGAACCAGAAGTCGGCGATCTTGCGGGAGTCTGCGGTCGTCACTGACGGCGTCCTTCGGGTCGGGGTGAGTGGGGTGTTCCCCGGGGGATGCAACTCGGCGGCGTCCGCGATGATTCCGGCCCAGTGCAATGGCACCCCGGGGGCAGCGTGAAAGGATGCCCCCGGGGTGCCATGAACACCCCGCAACCGTGTGTTCCGTACAGAGGAGTGCCGCCGTGCCGGGCAAGAACCTGAGCCGTGAGGAGGCCCGCGACCGGGCCGCGATCATCCGGGTGGAGCGCTACCGCGTCCACCTGGACGTGAGCGCGGCGGCCGACGCCGATCGGTCCACCTTCCGTTCCACCACCCGCATCTCGTTCGCCTGCGACGCCCCGGGCGCCGCGTCCTTCGCCGACCTGCTGGCCCCCGAGGTGGTCTCGGTGGAGCTGAACGGAACGGCGCTGGACCCGGCCGAGGTGTTCGACGGCGCCCGGGTCGCGCTGCCGGGGCTGGCCGCGCACAACGAGCTGACGGTGGTGGCCGAGTGCGCGTACAGCCGCACCGGCGAGGGCCTGCACCGCTTCGTCGACCCGGCGGACGGCGAGACCTACCTGTACACCCACTACGAGCCGGCCGACGCCCGCCGGGTGTTCGCGAACTTCGAACAGCCGGACCTGAAGGCCCCGTTCACGTTCACCGTGACCGCCCCGGCGGCCTGGGACGTGTACGCCAACGCGGTGGCCGAGCGCGTGGTCGAGGAGGGCCCGGTCCGCACCTGGGAGTTCGCGCCGACCCAGCCGATCTCCACCTACCTGACCGCCGTGGTGGCCGGCCCGTACCACGTGGTGCGCGACCACTACCGGCGCGAACTGGCCGACGGCACCGTGCTGGAGATCCCGCTCGCCGCGACCTGCCGCCGCTCGCTGGCCCCGTACTTCGACGCCGACCGGATCCTCGACGTCACCAAGCGCGGCCTGGACTTCTTCCACGAGGCGTTCGACTACCCGTACCCGTTCGGCAAGTACGACAGCTGCTTCGTCCCCGAGTACAACATCGGCGCGATGGAGAACCCGGGCTGCGTGACCTTCAACGAGGAGTACGTGTACCGCTCGAAGGTCACCGAGGCCTCGTACGAGAGCCGCGCCAACGTGATCCTGCACGAGATGGCGCACATGTGGTTCGGCGACCTGGTCACCATGAAGTGGTGGGACGACCTGTGGCTGAAGGAGTCCTTCGCGGACTTCATGGGCACCTTCGCCCAGCTGGAGGCCACCGACTTCCGGAACGGCTGGATCACCTTCGCCAACCAGCGCAAGGCCTGGGCGTACCGGCAGGACCAGTTCCCGACCACCCACCCGATCACGGCGGACATCCGCGACCTGGAGGACGCCAAGCTCAACTTCGACGGCATCACCTACGCCAAGGGCGCCGCCGTCCTCAAGCAGCTGGTGGCCTACGTCGGCCGGGACGCCTTCTTCGAGGGCGCCCGCCGGTACTTCAAGAAGCACGCCTTCGGCAACACCGTGCTCACCGACCTGCTGGACGCCCTGGAGGAGACCAGCGGCCGCGACCTGCGGGCCTGGTCCGCGGCCTGGCTGCAGACCTCCGGCGTCAACACCCTCACCCCCGAGGTGGCCCGGGACGCCGAGGGCCGGATCACCGAGCTGGCGATCCGCCAGGACGGCACTCCGGCCGATGATGCGGCTCCGCCGCGTGGCCTGCGCCCGCACCGGATCGCGGTCGGCCTGTACGACCAGGCCCCGGACGGGGCGCTGCTGCGCACCGCCCGCTTCGAGCTGGACGTCACCGGCGCCCGCACCGTGGTCGCCGAGGCGGCCGGCCTCCCGGCGCCCGCGCTGGTGCTGGTCAACGACGACGACCTGACGTACGGCAAGGTCCGCTTCGACGAGCACTCGCTGGAGACCCTGCGCACCGGCCTGGGCCTCCTCGCCGACGGCCCGGTCGCGGACGGCCTGCCCGCCCCCAGCCTGGCCCGGGCGCTGGCTTGGTCCGCGGTCTGGAACCTGACCCGGGACGGCCTGATGCCCGCCCGCGACTACCTGGACCTGGTGCGGCGCTTCGCCGGCCAGGAGGCCAACATCGGCGTGCTGCTCTCGCTGCACCAGCAGGCCGGCCTGGCGCTGGCGGTGTACGTCGACCCGGCCCGCCGCGCCGAGGAGGCCGCCGCGCTCGCCGAGTGCGCGCTGCACGAGCTCTCGGTGGCCGCGCCCGGCAGCGACCACCAGCTCGCCTGGGCCCGCTTCCTGGCCGAGCTCGCCACCCGCGCCGACCACCTGCAGCTGCTGCGCGGCCTGCTGGACGGCACCGGCCGGATCGACGGCCTGGCCGTCGACCAGGAGCTGCGCTGGAGCTTCTGGCTGGCGCTGGCCGCGAACGGCGCCGCCACGGTCGAGGAGCTGGCCGCCGAGCTGGCCGAGGACAACACGGCCGGCGGCCGCCGCCAGCACACCCGCTGCCTGGCCGCGCTGCCCACCGCGGCGGCGAAGGCCGAGTCGTGGAGCGCCGTGGTCGACTCCGACGCGCTGCCGAACGCCCTGGTGGAGGCCCGGATCGCCGGCTTCAACCGGGCCGGGCAGCGGGAGTTGACGGCTCCGTACGCCGGGCCGTACTTCGAGCTGCTGGAGCGGATCTGGGCGGAGCGCTCGATCGAGATCGCGATGCGGATCGTCGGCGGCCTGTTCCCGCGCTTCCAGACCGTGCCGGCGACGCTGGCCGCCACCGACGACTGGCTGGAGCGGCACCCGGACGCGGCGCCCGCGCTGCGCCGCCTGGTGCTGGAGTGCCGGGACGACCTGGCCCGGGCGCTGCGCGCCCAGGAGTGCGACGCCCACTGACGCAGAGTGGGGCAACTCCCTTCTCTGGAAAGGGAGTTGCCCCACGCGCGGGGGTACTGCGGATGTGCTGCGGGTGCTCTGGGGTCAGCCCGTCACTTCAGCGTGGCGGAGGTCAGACCGGCCTGCACCTGGCGCTGGAAGGACAGGTACACCACCAGCACCGGCAGCATCGCGATCGTCATGCCGGCGAACAGCGCCGGGGCGTCGCTCTTGTAGCCGGACTGCAGGGCCAGGTTGACCAGGCCCTGGGCGAGCATCGAGTGGTCGGCCTCGCCGGCCGAGGTCTGCTGCATCAGGGTGACCGGCAGGATGTACTGGTTCCACTGGCCGAGCACGTTGAAGATGCCGACGCTGATCAGGCCGGGCTTGGCCATCGGCACCATGATCTGGAAGAACGTCCGGGTGTGCGAGCAGCCGTCCAGCATCGCCGCCTCGTGCACCGCGCTCGGCAGGGTGCGGAAGAACGAGTACATGAAGAACACGGTGAACGGCAGCGAGTAGGCGACGTACACCAGGATCAGGCCGCCGTAGGTGTTCAGGCCGAGCAGCGAGGAGACGTCGCCGAGGTTCCGGACCATGAAGAACAGCGGCACCAGGGCCAGGTACACCGGGAACATCGAACCCGCGACGAACAGGTAGTAGATGAACCGGTTGCCCTTGAACTCGTAGCGGGCCAGCACGTAGGCGGCCATCGAGCCGAGCAGCATGGTCAGCGTGACGGAGCCCAGCAGCACGATGATCGTGTTGGCGAAGAAGCCGCCGATGCCCTTGGACCAGGCCCGGGAGAAGGCGTCGAAGCCCCAGTGCGCGGGCCAGCTCCAGGCGGAGCCGTTGATCTGGGAGTCGGTCTTGAAGGAGCCGAGGACCACCCAGAGCAGCGGGAGGACGATCAGGACCGCCCAGATGGCCAGGAAGCCGTGCGAGAAGACGTTCAGGACGCCGCCGCCGTCGCCGAAGCGCTGGTTCCGGTCCGGCTTCGGCTTGGCGGCGCGCTGACCGGGGACGCTCGCGGTCTTGTCGAGAGTGCTCATGTCCGGTCCCCGCTCAGTACTCGATCTTGTCGCGCTTGGTGGCCCAGAGCGAGACGACGGTCAGGATGAGGGTGAAGAAGAAGATCACCACACCCATGGCACAGGCGTAGCCCGCCTCGCCGTTGCGCAGGAAGCTGCGCATCAGGTAGGTCGAGATGAGCTCGCTGTGGTGGTCGGGGCCGCCGCCGAAGTAGGCGCCGGGCGTGATCGAGGAGACCAGCGCGAAGGCGTCCATGGCGACGATGGCCAGGTAGACCCAGGCGGTCTGGACGGTCTCCCAGAGCAGCGGCAGGGTGATCTTGAAGAAGGTCTGGCCGCGCTTGGCGCCGTCCAGCAGGGCGGCCTCGTAGATGTCCTTCGGGATGCCCTGCATGGCGGCCGAGAACAGCACCAGGTAGAAGCCGACGCCGGACCAGACCAGCACCGCCAGCACGCACCACATGACCATGTCCGGGTCGGACAGCCACTGCACCGGGTCGTTCGCGCTGGCCAGGCCGAGCTTGATCAGGATGCCGTTCGCCAGGCCGGCCTGGTCGGTGCGGTACACCGCGCCCCAGAGCACCGCGAGGATGGCGATCGAGAGCACCTGCGGGAAGAAGAAGACGACCTTGTAGAAACCCGCGCCCTTGACGCCCTGGACGCCACCGGTGCCGCCCTTGCCGCCGACGTTCAGCATGAAGGCGAAGAACAGCGCGATCAGGATGGTGACGACCGGCAGCAGGATCAGCAGCAGCAGGTTGTGCCAGAGCGCGCCGGCGAAGACCTCGTCATCGAGGAGTCTCGTGTAGTTGTCCAGGCCGACGAAATCCATCTCCTGGCTCGCCCCGGACCAGTTGGTCAGGGAGTATCCGAAGGTCTGCGCGTACGGCCAGAGCACCAGCCCGACGTAGAGCAGAATCGGAAGGAAGAGGAACCCCACGATGAAGGGGTACTTGCCGTGACGCATGGTCACTTTCTCCTGTCCGTCAGGAAGACGCACCGGGGGCGGTAGGGGCCCCCGGTGCGGTGTTCAAGTGACCGGTGATCAGGCGGTCTTGTTCTTGGTGGCCGACTCCTTGGCGCGCTTGATCCACTCGTCGGGACCGATGCGCTTGGCCATCAGCTCGCCCGAGGCGTTCTGCAGGTCCTCGTCG
This sequence comes from Kitasatospora sp. NPDC088134, assembly GCF_044741705.1. NCBI lineage: Bacteria > Bacillati > Actinomycetota > Actinomycetes > Kitasatosporales > Streptomycetaceae > Kitasatospora > Kitasatospora sp. NPDC088134. The sequence goes on from NZ_JBIUTD010000039.1 coordinate 19,203, forward strand.
AACTTGGAGGCGGTGTTCGGGTACTGGAAGTTGAAGGTGTTGGTACCCGCGGCCTTCAGCGCCACCACGGTCGAGGCGGTGCCCGGCTTCAGCTGGACCTCGGGGCCGACGCCGTCCTTGAGGCAGGTGAGGCTGTTGGCGGTCTGGGCGAACTTGCCCGAGGCCTCCTTGGTCAGCATCTTGCGCAGGAACTCCAGGCCGCCGGCCACGTTCTTCGCCTTGGACGGGACGATGAAGGGCTCGCCGGCACCGGCGCGGATGGCCTCGAAGGGCAGCTTGTCGCCGGCCAGCGACGGCATCGGCAGGAACTTCATGTCGAAGTCGGCCGGGGTGGTCGGCAGCTGCTCGTTCTCCAGCCAGGAGCCGGACGGGATGAACGCGGCCTTGTACTGGTTCCACGCGGTCTGCGACTCGGTGTGGGTCATGCCGTTGGTGCCGGGGAGCAGGAAGTCCTTGTCCACGATCTGGTAGAACGCGGTCACGGCGGTCTTCACGGCCGGGTCGTCCCACGCCGCGGCGTCGAGCGAGTCGATCCGCTTCATGAGGTCCAGGCCGCCCTGCTTGGCGATCATGTCCATCATGACGACGTTGATGTAGTACGGGTACTTGCCCTGGTGCGCGACCGGGGCGATGCCCTTGGCCTTGATCTGGGTGCACAGGGTGATGAACTCGTCCCAGGTCTTGGGCGCGGTCCAGCCGTTGTCCTTGAACAGCTTGCCGGAGTACCACCAGCCGAAGACGGTGTAGACGTAGGACAGGTTGTAGACCTTGCCCTTGACCGTGCCGGACTCGATCGTGCCGGGCATCAGCACGTCGCGGACCTTCTTGGTCGGGTCGTCGAGGTACGGCGAGTCCAGCAGCGGGGCCAGGTCGGTGAGCTGGTTGGAGTCGGCGAGGACGTCGAGCTTCATCTGCTTGGCGCCCGAGTCGTCGATGACGTCCGGCGGGGAGCCGGCGTTGAAGCGCGGCTGGAGCTTGCCGGTGACGTCCTTGTCGGCCTGGTGGTTGATCTTCGCACCCGGGAACTGCTTCGAGTAGATCGCCTCGAAGGACTTGGCGTACTCGTTGCCGTAGCCGCCGTCGAAGATGAAGACCTCGAGGCCGTCGGCGTCCTTGACCCCGAACGGGTTCTTGGCGTCGCTCAGGTTGAAGCCGCCCGCCGCCTTGGCGCCCTTGTCACCACTGCTGCCGGTACCGCCGGCGCAGGCCGCGAGCAGCGAGCTGCTACCGGCCGCCAGCACGGTGATGGCGGCCGCGCGCTTGAAGAGATCGCGGCGGTTGTACTCAGTTGCAGAGCCCATGCGTGCCCTAACCCCTCAGTTCCAGAAGAGATGTGGACCGGAGCTGACAGTGCGTCAACTCCCGTTGCCCGGAAGGTGCCCAGCGGCGAAGGTGCCGGTCAGAGGCGGTGTGATGATGCTGCAAAGGTATAGTCCACTGTTCACCCAGCGGCAATAGTCAACGGGTCCGATAACAAACCTGACGGTCGAACCGTTGTCGGCGATGCAGCATGTGCAATGTGCAGGGTCCCTTCACATTGCGCGTCCGCGTCACCCGCGAGCGCGAATCTAGCGCGTTAATGTTCGTTTGAACATAGAAACGCGCAGCTTCGCGCATCACGGTTCGGGAACCATGAGCGCGAAGCCGCGCGCGGAAGAGCCCCCTCCGGGGGTCAGTCGTCCCGGAGGCCCTTGTCCAGAGCGGCCACCAGGGTGCCCCGGGCGTCGTCGTTGTCCAGCGACCAGGCCATCACCCCGCCCAGGTCGTTCTGCTCGACGTAGCGGGCCTTGCGGGTCAGCAGCTCCGGGGTGTCGTACGTCCAGAACTCGGTGCCGTCGTACTTCCAGGTCGCCCCGTGCGAACGGTCGGTGAACACCGTACCCGGCAGCTCCACGATCTTGTTGTAGGGCAGGTTGCCGCCCCTGGCCAGGCCGGTCGCGCTCTGGTAGAGGCCGTTGCCCTTCGGCCCGGCCTGCACGCCCGTCCAGCCGTAGCCGTAGAACGGGACGCCGACCACGGCCTTCTTCGCGGGCAGGCCGCGGTCCAGGTAGGCCCGCACCGTGCGGTCCACGCCCAGCTTCAGGCCGGAGGCGTCGGCCCGGTCCGGGTACAGGTTGGCGTCGTGGTTGGTCGGCCCCTGGGCCTCCCACGGGCCGTGCAGGTCGTAGGTCATCAGGTTCAGCCAGTCGACCGACCTGGCGACCTTTCCGACCTCCAACCGGTCGATCTTGCCCTCGGCGGCCGGCACCGCCGCGGTGAGCAGGTAGTGCGGGCCTCGGCGGCCGGACAGCGCGTCCAGCTGGCGGCGGAACTCCTGCATCAGCAGGGTGTAGTTCCTCCCGTCCTCCGGGCGCACCACGTTGCCCGCGTCACCGCCGCCGCCCGGGTACTCCCAGTCGATGTCGATGCCGTCGAACACCCCGGCGCCGGCGCCCGCGCCGCCCTCGGCGGAGCCCAGCTGCGGCAGGTCGCCCTTGAGGTACAGGTCGATGCAGGAGGAGACGAACTTCTTCCGCGAGGCGTCGGTGAGCGCCGCGTCCGAGAAGTACTTGGACCAGCTCCAGCCGCCGAGCGAGACCACCGCGCGCAGCTGCGGGTTGGCCGCCTTGAGCTTGCGGATCTGGTTGAAGTTGCCCTTGAGCGGCTGCTCGGCGGTGTCGGCCACGCCGTCCACCGCCTCCTCGGCGCCCACCGGGCGCTGGTAGTCGGCCCAGGCGTCGCCCACCCCGGCGCCGTTGGCCTCGAAGCAGGTGCCGTCGGCCGAGACGTTGCCGAAGGCGTAGTTGAGGACGGTCAGCTTGCCGGCCTGGCCGCTGTCCTGGACCTTCTTGGCCGAGAAGCCGCTGTAGACACCCCACTGGGTGAAGTAGCCGACCCGCTGGCCCGTCAGCCGGTGGTTCTGCTCGTGGGCCTGGGCCGGGGCGGCCGCGAAGGAGGCGATCAGCACGGCCGCGAGGACCGCCGATGTGCGTCTGGTCATTCCGTGAATCTCTCCGATTCAGCGTCAATTGGTATGGACCATGTGCTGAGGGAGAGGTTTAGTCCATCGGCCCGGGAACACACAAGAGGCCGGACCGCGCTGAGCGCGGTCCGGCCTCCCGGGTCCTACGTGCCGGATCAGCCGATCAGGCTGCGCAGCACGTACTGCAGGATGCCGCCGTTGCGGTAGTAGTCCGCCTCACCGGGGGTGTCGATGCGCACCACGGCGTCGAACTCGACGGTGTTGCCCGCCGCGCCGACCGCCTTGACCTTGACGGTCTTCGGGGTGCGGCCCTCGTTCAGCTCGGTCACGCCGGTGAACTCGAAGGTCTCCTCGCCGGTCAGGCCCAGCGAGTCGGCGTTCTGGCCGGCCGGGAACTGCAGCGGCAGGACGCCCATGCCGATCAGGTTCGAGCGGTGGATGCGCTCGTAGGACTCGGCGATGACGGCCTTCACGCCGAGCAGCGCGGTGCCCTTGGCCGCCCAGTCGCGGGACGAGCCGGAGCCGTACTCCTTGCCCGCCAGGACCACCAGCGGGATGCCCGCGGCCTGGTAGTTCTGCGAGGCGTCGTAGATGAACGACACCGGGCCGTCGGCCTGGGTGAAGTCGCGGGTGTAGCCGCCCTCGGTGCCCGGCGCGATCTGGTTGCGCAGGCGGATGTTGGCGAAGGTGCCGCGGATCATCACCTCGTGGTTGCCACGGCGGGAACCGTACGAGTTGAAGTCGCGCTTCTCCACGCCGTGCTCGGTGAGGTACTGCGCGGCCGGGGTGCCCGGCTTGATGTTGCCGGCCGGGGAGATGTGGTCGGTGGTGACCGAGTCGCCCAGCTTGGCCAGCACCCGGGCGCCGGCGATGTCGGTCACCGGGCTCGGGGTCTTGGCCATGCCCTCGAAGTACGGGGGCTTGCGGACGTAGGTGGACTCGGCGTCCCACTCGAAGGTGTTGCCGGTCGGGACGGGGAGCGACTGCCAGCGGTGGTCACCGGCGAAGACGTCCGCGTAGTCCTTGGCGAACATGTCCTGGTCGATGGAGGAGGCGACCACGTCGGCCACCTCCTGCTCGGACGGCCAGATGTCGGCGAGGAAGACGTCGTTGCCGTCGGCGTCCTGGCCCAGCGCGTCCTTGGTGATGTCCACGCCCATGTTGCCCGCGATCGCGTAGGCGACCACCAGCGGCGGGGAGGCCAGGTAGTTCATCTTGACGTCGGGGTTGATCCGGCCCTCGAAGTTGCGGTTGCCGGAGAGCACCGAGACCACCGCGAGGTCGGACTCGTTCACCGCGGCGGAGACCTCCTCGGGCAGCGGGCCCGAGTTGCCGATGCAGGTGACGCAGCCGTAGCCGACCAGGTTGAAGCCCAGCTTCTCCATGTACGGGAGCAGGCCGGCCTTCTCGTAGTAGTCCATGACGACCTTGGACCCGGGGGCCAGGGTGGTCTTGACCCACGGCTTGACCGTGAGGCCCTTCTCCACGGCCTTCTTCGCCAGCAGGGCGGCGCCCAGCATGACGGAGGGGTTCGAGGTGTTGGTGCAGGAGGTGATCGAGGCGATCACGACCGCGCCGTTGTCGATCTCGTAGGTCGAGCCGTCGGGGGCGGTGACGGCGGTCGGCTTCGACGCCTCGGCCGAGTAGGTCGGCAGCGCCTCGGCGAACTTCGACGCGGCCTCGGCCAGGACCACGCGGTCCTGCGGGCGCTTCGGGCCGGAGATCGACGGGACGACGGTGGAGACGTCCAGCTCCAGGTACTCGGAGTAGACCGGCTCGACCGACGGGTCGTGCCAGAGGCCCTGCTCCTTGGCGTACGCCTCGACCAGGGCGAGCTGCTGCTCGCTGCGGCCGGTGAGCTTCAGGTAGTTGATGGTCTCGGCGTCGATCGGGAAGATCGCGCAGGTCGAGCCGAACTCCGGCGACATGTTGCCGATGGTGGCGCGGTTCGCCAGCGGGATCGCGGTGACGCCCTCGCCGTAGAACTCGACGAACTTGCCGACCACACCGTGCTTGCGCAGCATCTCGGTGATGGTGAGCACCAGGTCGGTGGCGGTGGTGCCGGCCGGGAGCTGGCCGTTCAGCTTGAAGCCGACCACCCGCGGGATCAGCATCGAGACCGGCTGGCCGAGCATCGCGGCCTCGGCCTCGATGCCGCCGACGCCCCAGCCCAGCACGCCCAGGCCGTTGACCATGGTGGTGTGCGAGTCGGTGCCGACGCAGGTGTCCGGGTACGCCTGGCCGTTGCGGACCATGACGGTGCGGGCCAGGTGCTCGATGTTGACCTGGTGCACGATGCCGGTGCCCGGGGGAACGACCTTGAACTCGTCGAACGCGGTCTGGCCCCAGCGCAGGAACTGGTAGCGCTCCTTGTTGCGGCCGTACTCGATCTCGACGTTCTGGACGAAGGCGTCCGGGGTGCCGAACTTGTCGGCGATGACGGAGTGGTCGATGACCAGCTCGGCCGGCGCCAGCGGGTTGATCTTCGCCGGGTCGCCGCCGAGGTCCTTGACGGCCTCGCGCATGGTGGCCAGGTCGACCACGCAGGGCACGCCGGTGAAGTCCTGCATGATCACGCGGGCGGGCGTGAACTGGATCTCCTCGCTCGGCTCCGCCGCGGCGTCCCAGTTGCCCAGGGCACGGATGTGGTCGGCGGTGATGTTCGCGCCGTCCTCGGTGCGGAGCAGGTTCTCCAGCAGGACCTTGAGGCTGTACGGCAGCCGCTCGGAACCCTCGACGGCGGAGAGCTTGAAGATCTCGTACGACTCGTCGCCCACCTGCAGCGAGCTGCGGGCGTCGAAGCTGTTCGCGGACACGACTGACTCCTTCTTGGTCCACCCGGTGATAAGGTAAGCCTTAGCTAACCTGACTGCCGCCGCTTACCGGGCCGAGGATGGAGGCCCGCACCCCTCGCAGGGGCCCGCGCCTCTCGGCAAGTATCTTGACGTCAAGATAAAGCGTAACGCGGAATGTATCTCGATGTCGAGATAAACCATAGTGCATGGGCCCTGCCCACACTTCACCGGCACGTCCTACCGCGCAAACCGGTACCCGCCCCGTGCGCACCACCCGCCACAGAAGATTCTGCCGAAGCCTGTAACGCGACCGTCCGGCCCGCGCGTCCTGTTCTGTGCAGGGGTTCTGTGCAGGGGCGGGACAGGAACAGGACGGGGGGCACACAGGTGGTGCTGGGGCGGCGCAGGGCAGCCGAGGAGTTGCGCGAGTTCGAGGAGTTCGCCCGGTCCCGGGGCACCGCGCTGTTCCGCACCGCGCTGCTGCTCTGCGGGGACTGGCACCTCGCCGAGGACCTCACCCAGACCGCGCTCGCCCGGATCTACGCCTCCTGGGGCAAGGTCCGGGACGCCGACAGCCCCGCCGCGTACGCCCGCACCGTCCTGGTCCGCTGCTACCTCTCGCACCGGCGGCTGCGCCGCAGCACCGAACTGCCGGTGCTCGACCTGGTGCCGGAGCAGGCCGCCGCCGACCACGACCCCGCCCTGCGGGTCGCCCTGCTCGCCGCGCTCGCCGAACTGCCGCCCAAGGACCGGGCCGTGCTCGTGCTGCGCTACTGGGAGGACCGCAGCGTCGAGGAGACCGCCGCCGAGCTCCAGCTCACCCCCGGCACCGTCCGGGTCCGGGCGCTGCGCGCGCTCAACAAGCTGCGCGGGCGGCTCTCCCCGCACCTGGACTCCCTCGCCTCCTGATCCCCCGCCCGACCCCCTCCTGCCCGTGCGCCCCCGCCCCGGGGGCCGACCGTCAGAACAGAAAGCGAGAACTCCCCGATGCCCGAACAGGAGCTGAACGACGTCAGCGACGTCTTCGTCCGGGCGGTCGGCGGCGCCGCGCCCGACCTCGGGCTGCTGGTCGCCGGCGCCGCCGCCGAGGGCCGGTCGATCCGGCGCCGGCGCCGGGTCGTGCGCAGCGGCGCGGTCGCCGCCGTGCTGGCCGCCGCGGTCACCGGCGGCGTGCTGCTGCGACCCGGTGCGGGCCCGGCCCCCGTGACCGTGGCCGCCCCCACCACGCCGAGCCCCGCCCTCCCGGCCACGCCGCTCCCCACCACCACTCCGCCGCCGGGCATGGTGGCCGCCGACGCGTCGACCCTGTACGAGACCCTGCTGCCGCTGCTCCCCGCCGTCCCGTTCGAGCACCGCGGCGAGGCGTACGACTTCAGCACCAACCTCAAGGGCCCCGGTCCGGTGGCCGCCATCACGCAGGCTTCGGTCTGGTCGAACGGCGTGTGGGCGTCCGTCGGCGTCGAGCTGCAGTACCCCGCGCCCGCCGCCCCGGAACTCGCGGTCCGCTACGACTGCGCGACCTACCCGGCCGTCGACAACTGCGCTCCCGTGATGTCCGGCTCCGTCCCGGTCGGAGTGGTCATCACCGGGCGCGACTACAAGAACCGGATCGTCCACCAGGTGGACCTGGTGAACCGGACCGGTCTCCGGATCATCGCGCAGGCCACCGGCACCGCCGACACCCCTCCGGGATTCGACCGGCAGGCCCTGACCGGGATCGCCACGAACCCGGTCTGGAGCCCCTGGGTCACGGAGCAGGAGGCCGGGAAGGCCCGGAAGGAGCACCCGGTCGAGACCCACCCCGACCCGCAGAGCATCCACCTGCCGATCGGCGGCCTGCCGCTGCCGGGGGCCGGCACGCCGACCGGGAGCGCTTGGAACGGCAGCGGCACGGGCGGCGTCTCGCCCTGAGGGGCGGGCCCGGGTGACCGGCGGGGCGGGGCCGCGGACTACGGTGGGCGGGTGATCGTGGTCGATGCCTCCGCCGTGGTGCTGTTCCTCTCCGACGCCGGGCCGCGCGGTGACGCCGCGCGGGCCGAACTGGCCGCCGACCCCGAGTGGGTGGCGCCCGAGCACGTGCTGATCGAGGTGATGCAGTCGCTGCGCGGGCTGTACCTGGCCAAGGAGCTGACCGCCGAGCGGGTCGCCGAACTCGCCCGGCAGCTGCCGGAGTTGAGCATCCGGAAGGTGCCGGTCGCCCCGCTGCTCGACCGGATCTGGGAGCTCAAGGACAACCTGACCCCCGACGACGCCGCCTACGTGGCGGTCGCCGAGCGGCACGGCGCCGCGCTGGTCACCGCCGACCTGCGCCTGATGCGGGCGACCGGGCCGCGCTGCGAGATCCGCGGCATCGCCCCGGCCGACCGGGCCGCCGGGCCCGCCGCCGGCTGACCCGCCCGAGGGCGGGGGCGGCGGGCCGTCGAACTGGTGCGGCAGCGCGGGCCGGGCGGGTGTTCCCGTACGGGTGACTGTGCGCGGCGGTGCGGCACGGCGGCGTGCGCGGCGGCCGGGTCGGCGGCCACGGTGGGCGGTGTTCCCTGACGGCCCGTCGGAAGGTCCGCGATGCTCCTGTCCCCCGCCACCGGCGCGCTGCTGGTGCCGCTCGCCCTGCTGCCGATCAGCCCGCCCGGCGCCGAGGGCCCGGCCGGGTCCGCCGGGTCGGCCACCGACCGGGTGGTGGACGCCCGGTTCGACCGGGCGAACGGCATCGTCCCGGCCCGGGCGATCACCCACGCGCCCGACCTGGTGCCGTACGGCGCGCAGGTCCGGGTCACCGTCGGCCGGGCCGCCGGGCGCACCGTCGTCTCGGTCGAGCTCTCCGGGGTGGCCGGGGCGCACGAGTTCCCCGCGCACGTGCACACCGGGGCCTGCGGCGCCGACCCGGCCGCCTCCGGGCCGCACTACCAGCAGGTCGCGGGCTCGGACGCCGCCGACAACGAGCTCCGGATGACGCTGCGCACCGACCCGGGCGGGGCGGCGGCCGCCTCCACGACCGTCCCCTGGCAGTTCCGGCCCGGCGAGGCGCACTCGCTGGTCCTGCACGCGGGCACCCCCGCCGGCCGGCACGCCCCGGCCGAGCGGGTGGCCTGCGTGGACGTCGACTTCTGACCTTCCCCGCTCGGCTCGCCGAGCGTCAGGAGCCCAGGGTCGCCACCAGCACGGCCTTGATGGTGTGCAGCCGGTTCTCGGCCTGGTCGAAGACGACGGAGTGCGCGGACTCGAAGACCTCGTCGGTGCACTCCAGCTCCGACATGCCGGTCAGCTCGTGCATCTGCCGGCCGATCTCGGTGCCGAGGTCGTGGTACGCGGGCAGGCAGTGCAGGAACTTGACCGCCGGGTTCCCGGTGGCGCGGACGGTGTCCATCGAGACCTGGTAGGGCTTCAGCAGCGCGATCCGCTCCGCCCAGACCTCCTTGGGCTCGCCCATCGACACCCAGACGTCGGTGTACAGGAAGTCCGCGCCGGCCACGCCCGCCGCCACGTCCTCGGTCAGCGTGATCCGGGCGCCGGTGGTCGCGGCCAGCGCCTCGGCCGCCTTGCGGACCTCCTCGGCGGGCCACAGCGGTGCCGGGGCGACGATCCGGATGTCCATGCCCAGCAGGGCGCCGGTGACCAGCAGCGAGTTGCCCATGTTGAAGCGGGCGTCGCCGAGGTAGACCAGCGTGGTCTCGTGCAGCGGCTTGGTGGAGTGCTCCCGGACGGTCAGCACGTCGGCCAGCATCTGGGTGGGGTGCCACTCGTCGGTCAGGCCGTTCCAGACCGGGACGCCCGCGTGGGCGGCCAGTTCCTCCACCACGTCCTGGCCGTCGCCGCGGTACTCGATGCCGTCGAACATCCGGCCCAGCACCCGCGCGGTGTCCTTGACCGACTCCTTGTGGCCCATCTGCGACCCGGCCGGGTCGAGGTAGGTGGTGGACGCGCCCTGGTCGTGGGCGGCCACCTCGAAGGCGCACCGGGTGCGGGTGGAGGTCTTGGCGAAGATCAGGGCGATGTTCTTGCCGCGCAGCCGGGGCTGCTCGGTGCCCGCGTACTTCGCGGCCTTCAACTGGGCGGCGAGGTCGACCAGGTGGCGGAACTCCTGGGGAGTGAAGTCGAGCTCCTTGAGGAAGTGCCTGTTCCGGAGGTTGAACGCCATACCGGTCTCCTGGGTCGGTCGACGGACTGAGACGGGAAGTGTATACGAGCAGCAGAATATTCATGCAACACCGTGATGGCCGACACCGGGTCGGGAGGCACCGCGGGGGTGCCTCCCGACCGGGTGGAACCGACGCCCGGTGGGGCCGACGCCCGGTGGGTCGGCGCCCGGTGGGTCAGAGGCGGGGGTCGACCGGCTCCGACTCCAGGGCCAGCACCGCGAACACCGCCTCGTGCACCCGCCACAGCGGTTCGCCCGCCGCCAGCCGGTCCAGCGACTCCAGGCCGAGCGCGTACTCGCGCAGGGCGAGCGAGCGCTTGTGGCCGAGCGAGCGCTGACGCAGCCGGTCCAGGTGCCGGGTGTAGTCCGGACCGTAGATGATCCGCAGGTACTCGCGGCCGCGGACCTTCAGGCCGGGCTGGACCAGCCGCCCGGAGCCGTCCCGCTGCAGCGCCTCGACCGGCTTGACCACCACGCCCTCGCCGCCGGCCGCGGTCAGCTCCTCCCACCAGGCGGTGGCGGCGGCGATCGAGCTCTCGTCCCCGGTGTCGACGAACATCCGGCCGGTGCGGTGCAGCACCGGGGCGGCGCCGGCCCGCTCGGCGGACTCCCGGTCGGCGTCGACCAGGCCGTCGATCAGGTCGAGGTGCTCGGTGTGCGGGCGCAGCGCCAGGTTGGCGCCCTCGGCGGCAAGCAGCTGGAACGGGGCCAGCCGGATGCCGTCGAGGCCCTCGGTGGGCCAGCAGTAGCGCCGGTAGGCCTCGGTGAAGGCCCGCGCGTCGGTGGCGCGCTCGCGCTGGCGCTCCGTCAGCTCGGCGACGTCGAGCCCGCGGGCGGCGGCCCGGGCCAGCGCGTCCAGGGCGACGGGCAGCGCGGCGCCGGCGGCCGCGCCGACCGCGGCGTACTGGCGGCGCAGCAGCTCGGCGGCCTTCAGCGACCAGGGCAGCAGTTCGGCGTCCAGCAGCAGCCAGCCGGTGTCGAGCGCGTCGAACAGGCCGGACCGCTCGGCGGCGGTCCGCAGCCGGTCGAGGATCGCGCCGGTGAGCTCCTCGTCGTTGAGGAAGGCGCGGCCGGTCCTGGTCCAGATCGCGCCCGGGCCGGGCAGGCCGAAGCGCTTCTCCAGGGCGGCCTCGTCCCGGGCGACCAGGACGACGGCCCGCGAGCCCATGTGCTTCTCCTCGCAGACCACCTGCCGCACCCCGTCCTGCCGGTAGGCGAAGAACGCCTCCTCGGGGTGCTCCAGCAGGCCCGCGCGCCGGGCGGTCGGCGAGGGTGCCATGGTGGGCGGCAGGTAGGCGAGCAGCCGCGGGTCGAGCGCGAAGCGGCTCATCACCTCCAGCGCCGCGGCGGCGTTCTCCTCCCGGACGGCGACGTTGCCGAGCCGGGCGGTCTCCACCACCCGGCGGCCGACCACGTCGGCGAGGTCGAGCGGACGGCCCTCGCGGGCGCCCGGCGCCTCGGTGTGCATCGGCCGGACCGGCTCGTACCACTCCTGCTCGGCCGGGACGGAGACGATCTCCCGCTCCGGGTAGCGCAGCGCGGTGAGGCTGCCGCCGAAGACGCAGCCGGTGTCCAGGCAGATCGTGTTGTTGAGGAAGCTCGCCACCGGGACGGGGGTGTGGCCGTAGACCACCAGGGCGCGGCCGCGGTACTCCTCGGCCCACGGGTAGCGCACCGGCAGGCCGTACTCGTCGGTCTCGCCGGTGGTGTCGCCGTACAGCGCGTGCGAGCGGACCTTGCCGGAGGCGCGGCCGTGGAACTTCTCCGGCAGGCCGGCGTGGCAGACCACCAGCGCGCCGCCGTCCAGCAGGTAGTGGCTGACCAGGCCGCGCATGAACTCCCGCACCCGCTCGCGGAACTCCTCGCTCTCGCCGGACAGCTGGTCGATCGACTCCTGCAGGCCGTGCGAGACGGTGACCTTGCGGCCGCCCATCCAGCGGCCCAGCTTGTTCTCGTGGTTGCCGGGGACGCAGAGGGCGTGGCCGGCCTCGACCATGCCCATCACCAGCCGCAGCACGCCCGGGGTGTCCGGGCCGCGGTCGACCAGGTCGCCGACGAACACGGCGGTGCGGCCCTCCGGGTGCGCGGCGTCGACGGCGCGGCCCCGCTCGTCCCGGGTGATCGCGTAGCCGAGCCGGCCGAGCAGGGTCTCCAGCTCGGAGCGGCAGCCGTGGATGTCGCCGACGATGTCGAACGGGCCGGTCAGGTGCCGCAGGTCGTTGAACCGCTTCTCCGGGACGATCTCGGCGTGCTCGACCTCCTCGACGCCGCGCAGCACGTGCACCTTGCGGAAGCCCTCGCGTTCCAGCCCGCGCAGCGAGCGGCGCAGGTCGCGCTGGTGACGGGGGATCACGTGCGCGGGCAGCTGCCGGTCCGGGCGGGTCCGGTTGCGCTCGGCGCACACCTCGGCCGGGACGTCCAGCACGATCGCGATCGGCAGCACGTGGTGCTCGCGGGCGATCGCCACCAGCGCCCGGCGGGCGTGGTCCTGCACGTTGGTGGCGTCGACCACGGTGAGCCGACCCGCCGCGAGGCGCTTGCCGACGATGTAGTGCAGCACGTCGAAGGCGTCGGCGGACGCCGACTGGTCGTTCTCGTCGTCGGCGACCAGCCCCCGGCAGAAGTCGGAGGAGACGACCTCGGTGGGCTTGAAGTGCTTGCGGGCGAAGCTGGACTTGCCGGAGCCGGTGCTGCCGATCAGCACCACCAGCGAGACGTCGGTGACGGGCAGCCGGCGGCCCGGTCGGGCGGGGGTCGGCTCCGGGGTGGTGGTGCTCATCGGTGGGCGCTCCCTTCCGGGGCGGGGTCGTTCGACGGGGTCGGGGTGGTGGCGGTCTCGGTGGTCTCAGCGGTCTCGGCGGCGGTGCCGGTCGGGAGTTCGGCGAGGCGGAAGTGGGCGAGCTGGGTGGGCGCGCCGACCTCGGGGTCGAGCGGGCCGACCGGCTCCAGGTCGACGGTGTACCCGAAGGCCGCGGCGACCCGCTCCGTCCAGGCCGCGAACTCGGCGCGGCTCCACTCGAAGCGGTGGTCGTCGTGGCGCATCCGCCCGGCGGGCAGCGTCTCCCAGCGCACGTTGTACTCGGCGTTCGGGGTGGTCACCACGACCGAGGCGGGCCGGGCCGCCCCGAACACGGCGTACTCCAGCGCGGGCAGCCGGGGCAGGTCGAGGTGCTCGATCACCTCGCACAGCACCGCCGCGTCGTAGCCCTTGAGCCGGGCGTCGGTGTACGTCAGCGCGCCCTGGACCAGCTTCACCCGGCGGGCCTGCCGCTCCGGCAGCCGGTCCAGGTGCAGCTTGCGGGCGGCGATCGACAGCGCCCGCGCGGACACGTCCACGCCGAGCACCTCCGTCACCCGCGGCTCCTTGAGCAGCGCGCCCACCAGCTCGCCCTGCCCGCAGCCCAGGTCGAGCACCCGGGCGGCCCCCGTCCGGGCCAGTGCCGCCAGGATCGCCGTCCGCCGCTGCCCGGCCAGCGACTCACCGCGCTCCGGCGCCACCGCCTCGGCCGGCTCCGCGAGCGCGACCGCGACCGCTGCGTCTGTCCCGGCCGCCGCGTCCGGGGCGTCCGGGGTCTCCAGGGCGTCTGGGGTCTCCGGGACGTCCGGGACGGCGTTGTCGAGTTCCTCCGCCTCGCGGTCGTCGGCCTCGGCCAGCCGGGCCAGCGCGAGGCGTTCGGTGGCGAGCCTGGTCAGCGACCAGCGGCGGGACAGGTAGCGGCGGACGATCAGGGCGCGCTCGGGGTGGTCGGCGAGCCAGCCCCGGCCGGCCGTGAGCAGCTTGTCGACCTCGTCGGGGGCGACCCAGTAGTGCTTGGCGCCGTCGAGGACGGGCAGCAGCACGTACAGGTGCTGCAGCGCCGCGGCGAGCCGCAGGGTGCCGGTGAGTTCGAGTCGCACGTACCGGGAGTCGCCCCACGCGGGGAAGGACGCGTCCAGCGGGACGGGCACCGCGACGACCCGCCAGCCCAGCGGGGCGAACAGCCGCTCCACCAGGGCCGGACCCTCGCTGCCGGCCACCGGGACGGCGGGCAGCTCGATCTGCAGCGGCATCGCCCGACCGGGCAGCTCGGGGCGGTGCGCGCACTCGCCCTTCATCGCGGACCGGAAGACGGTGCGCAGCGCGACCGCCAGCAGCGAGGACGCGGCGTACGGCCGGTCGTTGACGTACTGGGCGAGCGCGAGGTCGGGGGAACCGGCCCGGCCCTTGCCGCGGCCCTGCCGGAGCAGCGCCGCGGAATCCACCTCCAGCAGGAGGGCGGCCGTGCACGCGTGCTCCCCGGACTCGGGGTAGAAGACGTGCGCGGTGCCGTGCGCGGTGGTGAAGCGCTGCACCTTGTCGGGGTGCTTGTGCAGCAGGAAGCCCAGGTCGGAGGCGGGGTCCTCGGCGGTGCCGGTGATGGAGATCGATACGAACACCCGGTCGAGTATGGCTGTCGCGGCCGTTCGGGGGCATCAGGTTTTGTCCGTCCGGTGAGCGTGTTGGTCACTCCTCGCCCCGATTGGTTACGGTGCCGGATGTGACTGCTGAAACCTCCTCCTCCGCAAGTGGCGCGGTGGCCGTCGGCCTGGCGACCATCGCCGCCGACGGCACCGTCCTCGACACCTGGTTCCCGGCGCCCGAGCTGGCCGCCGCCCCCGGCCCGGCCGGTAGCGTCCGGCTGAGCGCCGAGGAGGCCGAGCGGGAGCTCGGCCCGGGCGCCGCCGAGGCGCTCCGCACCGACGCCCGGCGCGGCGTCGAGGTGGTCGCGGTGCGCACCGTGATCTCCTCCCTGGACGAGAAGCCGCTGGACGCGCACGACGTCTACCTGCGCCTGCACCTGCTCTCCGCCCGCCTGGTGCGGCCGCACGGCCAGAACCTGGACGGCATCTTCGGCCTGCTGGCGAACGTCGCCTGGACGTCGATCGGCCCGACCCCGGTCGGCAACGTGGAGCGGGCCCGGCTGGCGGTGCGCGCCGAGGGCGGGCAGCTCGCCCTGTACGGCATCGACAAGTTCCCGCGGATGACCGACTACGTCGCACCGAGCGGCGTGCGGATCGCCCATGCCGACCGGGTGCGGCTGGGCGCGCACCTGGCCGAGGGCACCACCGTGATGCACGAGGGCTTCGTCAACTTCAACGCCGGCACCCTGGGCACCTCGATGGTGGAGGGCCGGATCAGCGCGGGCGTGGTGGTCGGCGACCACAGCGACATCGGCGGCGGCGCCTCGATCATGGGCACCCTCTCGGGCGGCGGCAAGCAGGTCGTCTCGGTGGGCGAGCGCTGCCTGCTGGGCGCCAACGCGGGCATCGGCATCTCGCTGGGCAACGACTGCGTGGTGGAGGCGGGCCTGTACGTGACCGCCGGCACCCGGGTCACCGCCCCGGACGGCAAGGTGGCCAAGGCGGTCGAGCTGTCCGGCCAGGACAACCTGCTGTTCCGCCGCAACTCGCAGTCGGGCGCGGTCGAGGTGATCGCCCGCTCCGGTTCGTGGGGCGGTCTGAACGCGGCACTGCACGCGCACAACTGACCTCCTGTCAGGTGGTGTTCGTCCTCCGGACGGCCGGTCTCCGGCCGCCCGGAGGCGTTCCGGAGGCGTTCCGGGACGCCGGTCGGCGGCTTCCCGCGGGTACCGGCCGGCCGCCCCGCGGCACCGGCGGGTGCCGTAGCCCAGCGGGGGCGGGCCCCGCAAACTCGGCTCACTCCTGGGGCTGACCCGGTGCGGGGGTTGGACCTCAACGGGTGGTCCGGGGTGACCGCGCGCGGCGGGGGCTCGTTGGACCGGCGGCGCCGACCCCGGCGCCGCGCACCGCACCACCGAGTTGAAGGGGCCTCCTCATGTCCGAGCCCTGGACCGAGCCGCCCACCGCGGACGGCACTGCCGCCACCCCGAAGTCGCTGCTGGAGCAGATGCAGGAGCTGCTCGCCTCGATCAACACCGACCTGGCCGGACTCGACTTTGACCTCCGCTCCTCCGACCCCCGTCCCTCCGCCGGCCGCGACGCGCAGGACCCCGCGGCGGACGGCTCGCCCCGCGGCTGAGCCAGGCCCGCCGGGACCGGCGGGCCCAGCGGGACCACGAGCCTCGGCTCCGCCCGCCGGGCCCCGCCCGGCGCCCTTCCCGCCCCGGCCCGCACCGGGGCGTCCTCCGGTACCCGCCCCGTCCCGTCCGAGGCATCGCCGCCTGCCGCGCCGCCCTCCGCGCCGTCCTCCGCTCCTCCCGCCGCGCCGCCCTCCGGATCGTCCTCGGCAGCGCCCGTCACCCGCTGCTGCTCCCGGAGCAGTTCGGCCACCAGGTCGCGGCACTCCGAGCCCGCGTCCAGCCCGTCGATGCAGCTCCAGTACAGGCTCTCGGTGTCGGCCCCGCAGGCGAGCACCACCAGGCTCTCGCGCATCTCGTCGAGCAGCGCGGCGAGTTCGACCAGGACGGGCTCCAACTCGCCGATCTCGGTGAGCCGTTCGATGAGGCCGGGGCCGGACCAGCCGGCGAAGCCGCCGCCGGGCGGGTCGTCCAGGCCCGGTTCGGGTGGCTGTCGCAGGCAGCTCGCGGTGTGCGCCCCGGCCTCGCCGAGCAGTTGGCCGAGGGTGGCGAACTCCTCGCCGTCGTGGTCGGCGATCCGGGCGCCGACGGCCTCGGCGATCAGCCCGGACTGCCAGGCCTCGTGCAGGATGTCGCTCGCCGCCCGGGCCTCGGCCAGGGCGTGCCGGACGGTCTTGATCAGTCGCAGTGCTTCCACGGTGCGCGCTCCCCTCGTCCCGCCGCCGGCCCTCGGCGGTGCTGGACGGGACCCAGCGTGCCGCCGTCGGCGGGTCCGCTCCCAGCGGGTTCGGCGCACCTGTGGACAATCCGGCCCTGTGGAAAACCCGGGTCCCCCGCAGGAGGGAAAACCGGATGATTCCTCAGGGTGCCGGGAACCGCTGCTCGTTGCGCACGATCTTCTCGGCCAGCGCCCGCAGCGGGTCCACCTCCAGCACAGTGCACAGTTGCAGCAGGTAGGCCAGGACGTCCGCCACCTCGTCGCGGACCCGGTGCGCCGTCCCCTCCGCGTCCATCACCGCCGCGGCCTGCTCGGGCGTCAACCACTGGAAGATCTCCAGCAGTTCGCCGGCCTCGACGGTCAGCGCCGAGGCCAGGTTCTTCGGGGTGTGGTACTGCTGCCAGTCGCGCGCGGCGGCGAACTCGGCCAGCCGCCGCTGGAGTTCGGGCACCGTCAGATCGTCCGGGTCGTCGTTCATGCCCCCAGGTCTACCACCGTCCCCGTCCCCAGCACCGTCCCCGCCCCCGACGCCGACCTCGCTCCCGACGCCGGCCCCGTCCCCAGCACCGTCCCCGATGCCGCCTCCGGGGCCGCCGGGAGGTCCGCACGGGCACCGCCCTGGGCCGGCACCCGTCCGCCCGGGTCGGTGCGGCGCAGCAGGCTGTGGCCGGTGGCCGGATCGCGCCGGCACTCGACCAGTTCGACGCCGTCCAGGGCGAGCGCGGGGCCGGGCTCCTGGAGCGCGGCGAGCAGCCGCATGTCGCCCTTGCCGGTGACCTCGCGGGCGAGCCGCAGCAGGGCGCCGATCTGGTCGGCCGCCAGGCCCGCCCCGAGGTCCTCGGCGAGCAGCACCAACTGCCGGTGGGCGTCCGGTACTTCACCGGCCGGGTCGACGTCCAGCACGTCGGCGCCGGTGAGCAGCACGGCGGCGAAGGCGAGCAGCCGGAGCATGCCGTCGGAGGCCTGGTCGGCGCCGGTCCGGCCGAGCACGCCCTCGTCGAAGACGGCGAGCAGCCGAAGACGGTCGCCCTCGCCGCGCCGGGCGACGTCCAGGCCGAGCAGCGGGTGCGGGGCGGCGGCCTGGACGGCGCGCAGCAGGCGGGCCCAGCGGCGCTGGCACTCCTGCTTGAGCCGGCCGAGCACGGCGGAGAGGTTGGCGGCGGTGCCGAGCAGCCGGGCCTGCGGTTCGGGCCGGGTCCAGCCGCGCATCGCGGCGGGCACCGGGTGCAGGGCGAAGACCTCGCGCAGCGCGGTGAGCAGCTGCTCGGAGGCGGCCAGCACCTTGCGCTCGCCGTTGGTCGATCCGGCGACCCGGAGCGGCAGTTGGGCGGTGACCAGTCGGCTGCTGGGCATCGGGGCGCGGATGTCGCCCTGCCGGGAGTCGTTGTGCCAGGTGACGTTGATCCGGCCGCGGCCGAGGTCCTGCTCGCCGGTCTCCATCACGGTCTGGCCGTCCAGGGTGAGCAGCTCGCGGGCGATCCGGACCCGTTCGTCGGTGCGCACCACCACTTCGAGGCGGATCGTTCCGGCCCGGGAGCGGACGGTGCAGCCGAGGATGATCGCGTTGCGCCCGTGCGGCACGCAGCCGGCCAGGCCGCCGCGGACCGGGACGGCGAGCGGGCCGCTCGGGCCGCCGATGCCGTCCAGCGAGGGCTTGATCTCCTCGCCGAGGGCGAGCCGGGAGAGCACGCTCAGCGCGTCCAGCGCGTTCGACTTGCCCGCCCCGGACGGGCCGTGCAGCACGGTCAGCGGCGAGAGCGGCAGGGTGGCCCGCCGGTAGGACTTGAAGGAGGTCAGCCGCAGTTCCTCGACGGTGGGGCGCTTCACCTGCGGGGCGGCGTCGGGCAGTCGGCACTCCCCGCCGAACTCGCGCGGCTCCCTGGGGGCGCCGGAAGCACCGGGCGTACCGGGCGCACCGGGGGCGCCCGAGGCGTCCGGCGGGCGCGGGGGTCCGAACGCGCGCGGGGCACGGGCCGGGGCGGGCGGGGCACCGGCCGAGGCGGGCGGGAGGGACGGGGCCGAGGGGGCTTCGCTGGTCACCCCGAGCACTCTAGGCCCGCTCTGAGCTGCAGAAACGTCTCTCCTGACGCCCTTTCACCCCTTCGAGTCCCAACCGTCCCCGGCGCCGCGCCGCGGTGTCACTCGTAGGCGGTGATCCGCACCGATCCGGTGACCTCGACCGGCTCCGGCAGCGCGTCCAGGGCGGCCGCCAGCGCGGCCGGATCGGTGTGCCAGGCGCTCGGGCCCATGCCGACCACGGCGGCGGCGTCCGCCCGGGACAGTCGCAGCGCGAACTCCACCTCGGTGCGCCCCACCGGCGCGAACCACGGGCCGAGCTTCTCCTCGATCCGGCGGTCCTTGTCCTCGTCGACCGAGAGCAGGCCCAACCCGCCGACCAGTTCCCGCAGGTGACGCGGCGTCGGGGCGGCCACCAGCAGCCGGCCGCCGGGGCGCAGCACCCGGCGCATCTCGGGGCCGTTGCGCGGCGCGAACACGTTCAGCAGCACGTCCGCCGCGCCGTCCCGGAGCGGCAGCGGGCGCCAGGCGTCGCACACCACGGCGCCGATCCGCGGGTGCGCCTTCGCGGCGCGGCGCAGCGCGTACTTGGACAGGTCCAGCGCCGCGCCCGCCGCGCCCGGCCGGGCGTCCAGCACCCGGGCCAGGTAGTGGCCGGTGCCGGCGCCGAGGTCGGCCACCAGGCCGGTGTCGGCCGGGACGGCGGCCGCGGCCCCGGCCAGCGCGCGTTCCAGCGGGGCGTAGTGGCCGGCTTCCAGGAAGGCGCTGCGGGCGGCGACCATGTCGGCGGTGTCGGCGGTGCCGGCCTTGGCGTCCCCGGTGAGCAGGCTGACGTAGCCCTGCTTGGCCTGGTCGAAGCTGTGGCCGTCCGCGCAGCGCAGGGTGCGGGCGTCCAGCGCCAGCGGGCGGGCGCAGTGCGGGCAGACCAGGTAGGGCTCGATGTCCTGCAGCAACTCGGTGGTGTCCTCGCGGAGATCGTCAGGGGCCGGGGGGAACGTCGAGGGTATCCCGCCCGCGGGCGCCTCGTCGCTCTCCCGACCCCTGACGGGCCGCACCGACGGCTCCCTCCGCGTCGCCCGGGCCGGGCCGGCGGCTCGCTCCGCACCGTCCGGGCGGCACCGACGACTCACTCCTCGCCGTCGTCGCCGACCTCTTCCTCTTCCTCCTCGTTCTCGTCGACCACCCACATCGCCAGCCGTTCGGCGACGCCGGTGATGCCGAGCTTCCCCTCCCGGATCGCCCGGGCCAGGCTGCGCACCTCGCGCGCGGTGGTCGCCACCCGGCAGCCGCTGGCCACCAGGTACGCGTAGGCGACGGCGGTGGCGAACAGTTCGTTGTTGCGCTCCAGCGCGGGCACCCGGATCAGCTGGTGCATCAGCGCGGCCGCCCGGTCCTGCGGCTCGGGGTAGACCGGAATGTCGAAGATCTCGGCCTGGTGCCTGGTGATCGCCGCGAGCAGCGATCCGTAGTCGATGACCTGCGGGTCACCGGGCGTGTACTGCTCGGCGGTCATGAGCAGCCACGAGAGGTCGACCTCAAGCTTCAACGGCGCACGTCCTGGAGTTCACTGGGGGAACCGAACTCGGCGAGGAACACCGCCTCGTGCTCCTTCATGAACTGGGCCGCGGCGTCGACGAAATTGCGCCCGGCCTCCCCCATGTCCTGCTGCACCAGGCGCTCGATGTACTGGTTCATGCTGATCCCCTGCTGCTCCGCCCGCTCGCGGGCCATCTCGGCGGTGGTCGCGTCCACCCTGACGTTCAGCTGCTTCTTGGCCATACTTCACGCTAGCGCCGAAGCGCTAGCACAACAAGGGCGCAAACCGGCCGCACCCCGCTCCCCCACCCTGTCCGCCCGCGCCCCCGCGAAAACCGGCCGATCGTCTCGGGCCTGTACCCGCTTCGGAACAGCCCTGTGAACGCGGTTGTCCCTGCCGGCCGGCCCTGCGATCGTCATCGCGGCCCACCCACCACCGCCCCTGGAGGACCCACCGATGCCGTTCCGGCGCAGCACCGTCCGCCGCACCGCCGCCGCTGCCTCCGTCGCCCTGCTGGCAGTGGCCTGCACCGCCTGCGTCGGCAGCCCCCGGCGGGCCGCGTCCGGCCCCGGCGTCGCCCGGACCGGCAGTGCTCCGTCGGCCCGGTCGACCGCCGTGACGATGAGCAACCCGGACCTGTCGGCGTTCGTCGGCCTCCCGCTGGCCGACGGCCTGCCGGGCAGCGTGTGGCCGCAGATCCGGGAGGTCTACCGTCGGGCCTGCGACAGCAGCCTCCAGGGTTCCGACTGCGTGGGCCTGCAACGGCGCTACACCGACCCGGTGCCGGCCGGACCGGCGGGCCCCTGCCGGTTCACCCGCTCCGAGCCCGGCCCCGGCGTGCAGCTCACCGCGGACCGGACCGTCGTGCTGGTCGGCACCGGCCCCTGCGCCGCCGAGACCGACAGCCCCGCCCCCAGTTCCTCCGCCACCGCCTCGCACGGCCCGACCCCCGGCCCGTTCCCCTCCTCCGCCTCCACGCCCTTTCCGGCCCCGCCCCTCGGTCCGGACTCCACGCCGGCCCCCGCCCCGCTCCCCGATCGGGGCTCCACACCGGCCCCCGGCCTCACCTCCCGCCCGCAGACGCCCGCCCGGCCCACCCCGCCCGGACGCGTCACCACCCCGCCCCGGGCCACCAAACGGCCGTGACCGCTCCCCGGAAACGCCGCACGGGCGCGGGAAGGCCCCCGCGCCCGTGCCTCCGTGTCCGAACGGTCGACTGCTCGACCGGCTACGCGGTGGGCTCCAGGATCGCCACGCACTCGAAGTGGTGGGTCATCGGGAACAGGTCGAACGCCCGGAGCGAGACCGGGCGGTAGCCGCCCTCGCGGAAGAAGGCGAGGTCGCGGGCGAGGGCCGCCGGGTCGCAGGCGACGTAGGCGATCCGGCGGGCCTCCAGGGAGCAGAGGTGGGCGACGGTGTCGCGGCCGGCTCCGGCCCGGGGCGGGTCGAGGACGATCAGGTCGGTGGAGGTGATGCCGGTGCGGGGCAGCAGGGTCTCGACCCTGTCGCACTCGATCCGGACGTTCTCCAGCGCCGCCAGGTTGTGCCGGGCGTCCAGCACGGCCTGCTTGCCGGACTCGATGCCGAGCACCGCGCCGTCCTCGCCGACCCGCTCGGCCAGCGCGCCCGCGAACAGGCCGACGCCGCAGTACAGGTCGAGTGCGCTCTCGCCCCACTGCGGGTCGAGGCCGGTCAGCACCGCGTCGACCAGGGTGTCGGGCGCCTCCGGGTGGATCTGCCAGAAGCCGCCGTTGGAGACCCGCCAGGTGCGGCCGGCGGCCCGCTCGCGGACGAAGGCGCGGCCGTGCACCCGGTGGAACAGGTCCTGCTCGTCGACCCGGGCGATCGAGGTCTCCCGATCCAGCTCGACCAGCGGCAGCTGCTCGCCGGGCCGCGGCCGCAGGATCACCTGCCGGTCGGAGGAGCCGCTGGCGGCGATCGCGTCCACCGAGGCGACGCCCGTCCAGTCCCGGGACTCGATGCCGAGCTCGGTGACGCCGGGCGCGGCGATCAGGCAGCGGTCGATCGGCTGGAGGTCGTGCGAACGGTGCTTGCGCAGCCCGACCGTGCCCTCCTCGTCGACCGCGTACTGGACCCGGCTGCGCCAGGCCGGGACCTCGCCCGCGGCGAGCTTGCCGCCGACCGGCTCGATCGAGCCGTCCCAGTGCGCCTCCTCGGGGGTGAGGCCGGCCAGCTTGGCGAGCTGCTCAGTGAGGACGGTGCCCTTGAGCTTGCGCTGCCCGCCCGGGGTGACGTGCTGCCAGTCGCAGCCGCCGCACCTGCCGGGGCCGGAGAACGCGCAGGGCGCCTCGATCCGGTCCTTGGCGGCCTCCAGCACCTCCACCGCGTCGGCCCGCAGGAAGCGCGAGGTGGTGGTGCCCTCGGTCACCAGCGCGACCACCCGCTCACCGGGCAGCGCGTGCCGGACGAACAGCACCCGGCCCTCGTGCCGGGCCACGCAGTGCCCGCCGTGCGCCACCGGCCCGACCTCGACCTCGTAGCGCTCGCCGACCAGCGGGTCCCCGGACGGCTGCCGCAGCACCGGCTGGGCGGGCCGCAGCGCCTTCGGCGGACGCACCGCCCCGGGCCGGCGCCCCTGCCGGGAGGCGGCGGCGGCCTTCTTCGCACCGCCGTCCTTCGCACCGCCGTCCTTCGCACCGCCGTCCTTGGCCCCCGCACCCTTCGCAGCGCCGGCACCCTTCGCACCCGCGCCCTTCGCAGCGCCGGCGCCCTTCGCACCCGCACCCTTCGCACCCCCGGCGGCCGGGGCCCGGTCCTGCGGGGCCGGAGCCGCGGGGCGCTCCTCGCCACGCACCGGCGGCAGGCTGCGGGCGGTGTTGCCCTCCCGGTCGGTGGCCTCGGGCCGGCTGCGCCGGTTGCTCCAGCGCGGGTGCGCGACCTGCCCGGGCTTGGCACCGGACGTGCCGCCGGAGCGGCCGGAACGACCGGAGGAGCGGGGCGGGTTGTTGCGGGTCACGGGGAGCTTCCTTACGCGATACGGGAGGGGACACGGGCGGTGCGGGTGGAGAGCGGTGCGGGTGGCGAACGGCGGCGGCCCGTGGCGGACCGGGATCGGTCCGCCACGGGCCCATTCAAGGCCATCGGGGGCCTCGGGCGCGGCGCGCCGCTAGTCGCGCGGCGCGGCGTCCTCGCCGCCCCGGCCCTCGTCGGTGGCCGCGGGGACCTGCCGGCGCGGCTCGCCGCGGCGGACCGCGCCGGGCGCGGACCACGCCTTGGGCGCCTTGCGGCGCTCCGAGGACTCCAACTGCCAGGGTACGGACGTCACCATCACGCCGGGCTTGAACAGCAGGCGCCCCTTGAGCCGCAGCGCGCTCTGGTTGTGCAGCAGGTGCTCGTACCAGTGGCCGACCACGTACTCGGGGATGTAGACCGCGACCACGTCGCGCGGGCTGGAGCGGCGCAGGTTCTTCACGTAGTCCAGTACCGGCCCGGTGACCTCGCGGTACGGCGAGTCGAGGACCTTCAGCGGCACCTCGATGCCGCGCTCGTCCCACTCCTGCCGGAGCGCCGCGGTGTCGGCCGGGTCGACGTTGACGGTGACCGCCTCCAGGGTGTGCGCCCGGGCGAGCCGGGCATAGGCCAGGGCGCGCAGGGCCGGCTTGTGCAGCTTGGAGACCAGCACGATGGCGTGCACCCGGGTCGGCGGGGCGACGTCGTCGGGCTCCTCGGCGGCCTTCAGCTCGGCGCTGACCCGGTCGTAGTGGCGGCGGATCGCCTTCATCATCACGAACAGCACCACCATCAGGGCGATGGCGATCCAGGCGTGGGTGATCTTGGTGACCAGCACCACGATCAGCACGGCCATCGTCATGATCAGGCCGAAGGTGTTGATCGCCCGGCTGCGCTGCATGTGGGCGCGCTTCTTCGGGTCGGTCTCGGTGCGCAGCAGCCGGGTCCAGTGCCGGATCATGCCGGACTGGCTCATGTTGAAGGCCACGAAGACGCCGACGATGTACAGCTGGATCAGCCGGTTCGGGTCGGCGCCGAACGCCACGATGAACAGGATCGCCGCGCCGGCCAGCAGCACGATGCCGTTGGAGAAGGCCAGCCGGTCGCCGCGGGTGTGCAGCTGGCGGGGCAGGTAGCGGTCCTGGGCGAGGATCGAGCCGAGCACCGGGAAGCCGTTGAAGGCGGTGTTGGCGGCCAGCACCAGGATCAGGCCGGTGGTGGCGGCGATGAAGTAGAAGCCCGGGGTGAAGTTGGAGAACACCGCCTCGGAGATCTGCGCCAGCACGGTCTTCTGGTGGTAGTCCGCGGGCGCGCCGATCAGCTGCTCGGTCGGGTTCTCCGCCATCTGGGTGCCCGTCAGGTGGGCCAGGTAGATGATGCCCATGAACATCGTGACGGCGACGGTCGCCATCATCAGCAGCGTGGTCGCCGCGTTCTTGCTCTTGGGCTTGCGGAAGGCCGGCACGCCGTTGGAGATCGCCTCCACACCGGTCAGCGCCGCACAGCCGGAGGAGAACGCCTTCAGCAGCAGGAACACCAGCGCGAACCCGGCCAGCGAGCCGTTCCCGGGCGTCGACTCCAGGTGGTACGCCGCGCTCTCCGCGGGCATCTCCGTCCCAAACCCGAAGTGCCGGACCAGGCCGTACACCACCATGCCGAGCACGCCGACCATGAAGGCGTACGTCGGGACGGCGAAGGCGCTGCCGGACTCGCGGACGCCGCGCAGGTTCATGCCCATCAGCAGGATGACCAGGAACACCGACAGCGCCATCTCGTGGCCGCGCAGCGCCGGCACCGCCGACACCACGTTGGCCACGCCGGAGGTCGTCGACACCGCCACCGTGAGGATGTAGTCGACCATCAGCGCGCTCGCCACCACCAGGCCGGAGTTGGCGCCGTGGTTGACGGTGGCGACCTCGTAGTCGCCGCCACCGCTGGGGTAGGCGTACACGTTCTGCCGGTACGAGGCGACCACCGCGAGCATCACGATGGCGACCACGACGCCGATCTGCCAGGAGAAGTGGATCGCCGACGCGCCGGCCAGCGACAGCGTGAGCAGGATCTCCTCGGGCGCGTACGCGACGGAGGAGAGCGCGTCCGAGGCGAACACCGGCAGCGCGATCCGCTTGGGGAGAAGGGTCTCCCCCAGCTTGTCGCTGCGCAGCGCACGCCCGATCAGGATGCGTTTCGGTAGGTCAGCAGGCATAGGCACAGCAAGGAATGCTAAGGGCTGGAGGTGGCACCGGATGCCTCGCGGGGCCACCTTGCTCGCGACTGTGTTCGGTGGACCGGCTAGCGTGTCGACAGAAGGCTCAGCGGGCAACACCGAGTTGCCCCTCGCGCCGGATCGCAGGCGCGGCTGACGACTCGCCCTCGAAACCGAGGGCACGGAAGGACGATGAGCGGTGTTTACGCAGGTCATGACCCCAACGGGACGGATGAGGTAGGCGCGTGCACATCGTCATCATGGGCTGCGGACGCGTCGGCTCCGCCCTCGCCAGAACGCTCGAGAAACAAGGCCACTCGGTCGCGGTGATCGACCGCGACCCGACCGCCTTCCGCCGGCTCGGCGCCGGCTTCAACGGCCGCCGGGTCACCGGTGTCGGCTTCGACCAGGACACCCTGAAGGAAGCGGGCATCGAGGAGGCCGGCGCGTTCGCCGCCGTCTCCAGCGGCGACAACTCGAACATCATCGCGGCCCGGGTGGCCCGCGAGAACTTCGGCGTCGAGCACGTCGCGGCCCGCATCTACGACCCGCGCCGCGCCGAGGTCTACCAGCGCCTGGGCATCCCGACCGTCGCCACCGTCCGGTGGACCGCCGACCAGATGCTGCGCCGGCTGCTGCCGAGCGGCGCCGAGCCGCTCTGGCAGGACCCGTCGGGCGCCGTCCAGCTGGCCGAGGTGGCGTTCTCCCCGGCCTGGATCGGCCACCGGCTCGCCGAGCTGGAGGAGGCTGCCGGCGTCCGGGTGGCGTTCGTCACCCGGGTCGGCGAGGGCGCCCTGCCCACCCCGCAGATGGTGGTCCAGGAGGGCGACCTGGTGCACGTGATGCTGCGCCGCAACGAACTGACCGCGGTCGAGGCGGCCTTCGCCAAGGGCCCCGAGGAGGCTGGTCACTGATGCGCGTCGCCATCGCCGGAGCCGGTGCCGTCGGCCGTTCCATCGCCGGGGAGCTGCTGGAGAACGGCCACGAGGTCCTGCTGATCGACAAGAACCCGAACTCCATCTCGGTGGAGCGGGTCCCGCTCGCCGAGTGGCTGCTCGCCGACGCCTGCGAGATCACCTCGCTGGACGAGGCGGCGCTGCAGCGCTGCCACGTGGTGATCGCCGCCACCGGTGACGACAAGGTCAACCTGGTGGTCTCGCTGCTCGCCAAGACCGAGTACGGCGTGCCGCGGGTGGTCGCCCGGGTGAACAACCCGAAGAACGAGTGGCTGTACAACGAGTCCTGGGGCGTGGACGTCGCCGTCTCCACCCCGCGCCTGATGTCGGCGCTGGTCGAGGAGGCGGTGAGCGTCGGCGACCTGGTCCGCCTGATGCGCTTCTCGCAGGGCAACGCCAACCTGGTCGAGCTGACCATGGCCGCCGACAGCCCGCTGGTCGGCACCCGGGTCGGCGACGTGGCCTGGCCGGTCGACACCGCGCTGGTCACCATCATCCGCGAGGGCCGGGTGCTGGTGCCGGGCGGCAGCGACACCCTGGAGGCCGGCGACGAGCTGCTGTTCGTCGCCGCCCAGGAGCGCGAGGAGGAGCTGGAGACGCTGCTGGCCGGCTGATCCCGCCCCCGGAACGCCGAAGGGCCCGCGCACCGCGCGGGCCCTTCGGCGTTCCGGGTTCCGTCACTTCCCGGGTTCCGTCACTTCCCGGGTTCCGTCACTTCCCGGGTTCTTCCTCGTCCTCCTCGACGACCGCCTTGATCGGCGGCGGCGCGGTCAGCAGGATGCGCCAGGTCACGTACATCGCCAGCAGCATCGGCGGGATGCCGAGCGCGACCTTCAGCCAGCCCAGCAGGCTGACCTGTCCGGCCGCCCAGAGCGGGAACAGGATCACCGGCTTCAGGCCCATGATCACCACCCAGGCCCAGGTGGCGCGGGTGTAGGCGGCCAGCCGGCCCGGGTTCTGCTTGCGCCAGGTGAACATCTCGCCGGTGATCGGGCCGAGCATGATGCCGATCATCGGCCAGCGGACCAGGGCGGAGACCGCGAATGCGGCGCAGTAGCCGACGTTCCAGAGCAGGCCCGGCAGGTAGAAGTCCTCGGCCTTGCCGGTCTTCATCGCGAACCAGGCGCTGATGCCCACGCCGAACACGCCGGAGAAGGCGTGCTGGATGGTCTCCCGGCGCAGCAGCCGGACCACCACGAACACCGCGCACAGCGCCAGCGCCGCCCAGGCGGACGCGGCCACCCGGTGGGTGATGTTGAAGGTGACGATGTAGACCAGGCCGGGCAGCGTGATGTCGATCATGCCGCGCACGCCGCCGAAGGCGCTCATCACGGTGTCGGCGGCCTCCTTGGAGGCGTCCCGCTCCGGCCGGGGCTGCTCGCCGCCGTCCTGCGGGCCGTTCGGGCCGTGCCCGGTCACCCGGATCGCCTCGTTGCTCACGCGGACTCGCTCCCGTGGCCGACCGGCCGCAGCTCGTAGCGGGGGTTGAAGAGCACGCGGCGCCCGCGCGCGTGGCCGATCCGGCCGCTGGCGATCAGGCGGCGGCCCGGTTCGATCCCGACGATCGAGCGGCGGCCCAGCCAGACCACGTCCAGCGCCTCGGTGCCGTCGAACAGCTCGGCCTCCAGCGCGGGCACGCCCGCGCGCGGGCGGAGCGTGACCGTCCGCAGGGTGCCGGTGACGGTGACCACCTCGCGGTCGGCGCAGGAGGCGATCGGGGTGCAGCCCGACTCGGCGCTGTCCTGCCGCAGCTCCTCGGCCTCCAGCTCCTCGGAGGAGGAGGTCAGCCGGTTCAGCATGCGGCGGAAACGGCCCTGCGGCTGGTCGCCGGTGTTGTCACCACTCATGCCGGAAGGGTACCGGTTCGACGGTGCGGGACGGCAGAGCACCGCGTGGGCCCGGTCACGGTTCGAAGCGGTAGCCCATGCCGGGTTCGGTGACGAAGTGCCGGGGGTGCGAGGGGTCGGCCTCCAGCTTGCGGCGCAGCTGCGCCAGGTAGACCCGCAGGTAGTTGGTCTCCTTGCGGTAGGCGGGGCCCCAGACCTCCTGGAGCAGCTGGGTCTGGCTGACCAGCCGCCCGGAGTTGCGCACCAGCACCTCCAGCAGGTGCCACTCGGTGGGCGTGAGCCGGACGTCCGCGCCGTCCCGGGCGACCTTCTTGGCGGCCAGGTCGACGGTGAAGGACTCGGTGGTGACCACTGGTTCGCCCTCGGCGCCGACCGGTTCGGCGCGGCGGACGGCGGCCCGCATCCGGGCCAGCAGCTCGTCCATGCCGAAGGGCTTGGTGACGTAGTCGTCGGCGCCCGCGTCCAGCGCCTCGACCTTCTCGTCGGAGGCGTGCCGGGCGGACAGCACGATGATCGGCACCCTGGTCCAGCCGCGCAGGCCGCGGATCACCTCGACGCCGTCCATGTCGGGCAGGCCGAGGTCGAGCACCACCACGTCGGGGTGGCGGGCGGCGGCCAGCTCCAGGGCGCCCGCGCCGTCGTGCGCGGAGTCGACCTCGTACTTGCGGGCCTTGAGGTTGATCACCAGGGCGCGGACGATCTGCGGTTCGTCGTCCACCACCAGGACCCGGGTCATGCGGGACCGGCCTTTCGGTTGTCGGGGTGTGCCAGCTCGACGGCGTCCAGGGACACCACCATGGTCAGTCCGCCGCCGGGGGTGTCCTCGGCGGCGACGGTGCCGCCCATCGCCTCGGCGAAGCCGCGGGCCACGGCCAGGCCGAGGCCCACGCCGGTGCCGCGCGGGGCGTCGCCGTGGCGCTGGAACGGGGCGAAGATCCGCTCCCGGGCCTCCTCGGGGACGCCCGGTCCGCGGTCCACGACGCGCAGTTCGACCCGGCCGTCCTGCGGCAGCAGATCCGCCTTCACCAGGACGGGTGAACCGGGCGGTCCGTACTTGACGGCGTTCTCCACCAGGTTCGCCAGGACCCGTTCCAGCAGCCCCGGATCGGCCCGCACCATCGGCAGCGACTCCGCCACGTCCAGCCGCACGCTGCCCGCCGGGACGCCGCCGAGGACGAACGGCACCACCTCGTCCAGGTCGGTCGGCCGCAGCAGCGGGGTGACGGTGCCGGTCTGCAGCCGGCTCATGTCCAGCAGGTTGTTGATCAGGTGGTCGAGCCGGTCCGCGCCGGACTCGATCCCGGCCAGCAGCTCCGCCTCGTCCTCCGGGTCCCACTCGACGTCCTCGGCCCGCAGCGAGCTCACCGAGGCCTTGATCCCGGCCAGCGGCGTGCGCAGGTCGTGCGAGACCGCCGCCAGCAGCGCGGTGCGGATGCGGTTGCCCTCGGCCTCCCGGCGGGCCGCCGCGGCCTCCCCGGCCAGCCGGCGCCGGTCCAGCAGCACGGCCGCCTGGTTGGCGAAGGCGCCCAGCATCCGGCGGTCCTCGGCGGGCAGCACCCGGCCGCGCAGCACCAGCGCCAGCCGCTCGCCGACCGGGACGTCCACGTCCGCCTGCTCCGGCCCGTCCGGCGGGCGCGGCCCGACCCCGGCGGCCCGGTGCCACGCCCCGTGCGGGTCGGCGCGCTCCAGCAGCGCCACCGACTCCTGCTGGAAGGTCTCCCGGACCTGCTCCAGCAGCGCCGTCAGCACCCCCTCGCCGGTCGGCGCGCCGCGCAGCACGGTGCCCGCCAGCGCGGACAGCGTCTGCGCCTCGGCCCGGGCCCGGGCCGCTTGGTGGCTGCGCCGGGCGGCCAGGTCGACCACGGTGGCGACCGCGACGCCGACCGCCGCGAAGATCGCCACCGCCACGATGTTCTCCGGCTGGGCGATGGTGAAGGTGTGGATGGGGGGCGCGAAGTAGTAGTTCAGCGCCGAGGAGGAGACCAGCGCGGACGCTATCGCCGGGAACAGCCCGCCGACCAGCGCCGCGCACACCGTCAGCGACAGGAAGAGCAGCATGTCGGTGGGCAGGCCCGGCCCGGCGAACCGGCTGAGCAGCAGCGCCAGCAGCGGCGGCCCGGCCACCCCGATCAGCCAGCCCGCCACCGTCCTGGTCCGGCCCAGGTCGGTGACCTTGCGGATCGGCAGCCGGCCCCGGCCGCGCGCCGCGTGCTCGTGGTTGACCATGTGGACGTCGATGTCGCCGGAGTCCCTGGTCACGGTGTAGCCGACGCCCGGCCCGTACACGTACTGCCAGACCCTGCGGCGGCTGGTGCCGATCACGATCTGGGTGGCGTTGACGCCGCGCGCGAAGTCCAGCAGCCCGGCCGCCGGGTCGTCGCCCAGCACCGAGTGGAAGCTGCCGCCGAGGCTCTCCAGCAGGGCGCGCTGCTCGATCAGCGCCTGCGGCGAGGAGCCGGACAGCCCGTCGGAGCGCGAGATGTGCACCGCCAGCAGCTCGCCCGCGCTGTGCCGGGCCGCGATCCGGGCCGCCCGGCGGATCAGCGTGGCGCCCTCCGGGCCGCCGGTCAGGCCGACCACGATCCGCTCCCGGGCCTGCCAGGTGCCCTGGATGCCCTGCTCGGCCCGGTAGCGCTGCAGGTACTCGTCGACCCGGTCGGCCGTCCACAGCAGCGCCAGCTCGCGCAGCGCCGTCAGGTTGCCGGGCCGGAAGTAGTGCGCGAGCGCCGCGTCCACCTTCTCCGGCGCGTACACGTTGCCGTGCGCCAGCCGGCGGCGCAGCGCCTGCGGGGACATGTCGACCAGCTCGATCTGGTCGGCCCGGCGGACCACCTCGTCCGGGACGGTCTCCCGCTGCCGGACGCCGGTGATCCCCTCGACCACGTCGCCCAGCGACTCCAGGTGCTGCACGTTGACGGTGGAGACCACGTCGATCCCGGCCGCCAGCAACTCCTCCACGTCCTGCCAGCGCTTGGCGTTGCGCGAGCCGGGGACGTTGGTGTGGGCGAGCTCGTCGACCAGCGCGACCGCCGGGTCCCGGGCCAGCAGGGCGTCCAGGTCCAGCTCGGTGAACTCGGCGCCGCGGTACGCCGCGGTACGGCGCGGGACGGTCTCCAGGCCGGTCAGCAGCTCGGCGGTGCGGGCCCGGCCGTGGGTCTCCACGAAGCCGACCACCACGTCCGCGCCGCGGTCGAGCCGGCGGTGCGCCTCGGCGAGCATGGCGAAGGTCTTGCCGACGCCCGGGGCCGCCCCGAGGTAGATCCGCAGCCTGCCGCGGGCCGTGTGCACCATGGCTCCGAGACTAGAGCCTCCGGTAGCAATATCCGCTGATCAGCCCGGGTCTCCTGAAGAATTGTCAACTTCTTGACGGCCGGTCGGCCAGAATGCCGACCGAACCGGCCGCACCCGGCCGACCACTTCGAGGGGGAACCACCATGCGCGGACTCGTACTCGGCGGCGGCGGAGTCGCCGGCATCTCCTGGCTGACCGGCCTGCTGCACGGGCTCGCCGAACACGGCGTCGACCTCCCCGGCACCGCCGACCGGGTCCTCGGCACCTCGGCCGGCGCCACCGTGGCCGGGCAGCTCGCCTCCGGCCTCCCGCTCGCCGAGCTCTACCGCCGACAGACCGAACCCGACCTGCAGAACCACGAGATCGTCCCGCCCACCGAGGCCGTCACCGCACTCTTCGAGACCTTCCACCGGCTGGTCACCGAGATCACCGACCCGGCCGAACTCCGCCGCCGCGTCGGCGAATTCGCCCTCGCCGCGGACACCGTCCCGGCCGCCGACCGGCTCGCCGTCATCGCCGCCCGCCTCCCCGGCCGCGACTGGCCCGCCTGGCCGCTCACCCTCACCGCCGTCGACGCCGAGAGCGGCGAACCCCGCACCTTCGACCGCGACAGCGGCGTCCCGCTGCTCGACGCCGTCGCCGCCAGCTGCGCCGTCCCCGGCATCTGGCCGGTGGTCGAGATCGACGGCCGCCGCTACATGGACGGCGGCATCCGCAGCACCACCAACGCCGACCTGATGACCGGCCGGCGGGCCGTCCTGGTCCTCGCCCCGATGGCCGACCCCCTCCTCGACGCCGAACTCCGCACCCTGCGGACCACCGGCCGGGCCCTCGCCGTCGCCCCCGACGAGGACTCCCTCGCCGCCTTCGGCGCCAACCCGCTCGACGGCGCCGTCCGCACCCCCGCCGCCGAGGCCGGCCGGGCCCAGGCCGCCCGGGTCGCGGACGCGGTCCGCGCCCTCTGGACGGTCTGACGCCCCGTCGGGCCCCTACTCCTCGGCTACTCCTCGACGATCCTGCCGTCCCGCAGCTCCAGGACCCGGTCCGCGAGCTCCATCAGCTGCGGGTCGTGCGTCGCCACCAGCGCCGTCACTCCCTCGCTGCGCACCACCGCGCGCAGCAGCTGCATGATCGCCAGACCGGTGTCCGAGTCCAACTGGCCGGTCGGCTCGTCCGCGATCAGCAGCGCCGGCTCGTTCGCCAGCGCCCGCGCCACCGCGACCCGCTGCTGCTGGCCGCCCGACATCTCGGTCGGCCGCTGCTCCATGTGGTCCGCCAGCCCCACCATCGCCAGCAGCGTGCGGACCCGCTCCTCGCGCTCCTTCACCGCCACCTTGCGCAGCCGCATCGGCACCCCGACGTTCTCCGCCGCCGTCAGCACCGAGATCAGCCCGAACGACTGGAACACGAAACCGATCCGGTCCCGCCGCAGCTCCAGCCGCCCCGCCTCGTCCAGGCCCGCCAGGTCCGTCCCGGCGATGCTGATCTTCCCGGCGGACGGCGCGTCCAGCCCGCCCACCAGGTTCAGCAGCGTCGTCTTGCCCGACCCCGACCGGCCCCGCAGTGCCGTCAACTCCCCGGCCCGCGCCGTGAACGACACCCCGCGCACCGCGTGCACCGCCCGGTCGCCCTCACCGAAGGTCCGGTGCACATCCTCCACGACCACCATCGCACCGCTCATCCCAGCACCTCCGACTCCTCGGCCCGCCGGACTCCGACGTGGTCCTCTTCCCATGCCGGCCGCACCCGGCGGTCCAGCCCCAATGCCTCGGTGAAGTCCTGCGGCAGCCGCAACCGCCCCACCCGGTCCAGCACCGCGCACTCCACCCCCGGCTCGCCCCGCTCCGGACGCCGCACCCCGGTCGAGGTGCGGCCGTTCCGGATGCGAACAGTACGCCGTACTTCGTTCGCCACCCTAGGGTCATGGGTAACGATCAGGACCGTCGCCCCCGGTTCCTCGTTCACCGACCGCAACGCCGCGAAGATCTCGCCGCCGGTCGCGCTGTCCGGCTCGCCCGTCGGCTCGTCCGCCAGCAGCAGGGCCGGCTCGTTCGCGTTCGCCACCGCGATCGCCACCCGTTACCGCTCCCGCCCCCCACGCGCTCCCCCTCCGGACCCCACGGCCCGTCCTCCCGGAGTGCCGCGACGCCCCGGTGCACGGTCGGCCGGCCGGGACAGTCCCCTGTTCTGCCCCGACCGGTCGGCCGCCCTCACATTCGGCCCTGCGCCCACACAGCGAAGGCCACACCACTCCAACGCGGCCCGAACCGGACGGGTTGCATCGCCTTCCGGACTTTTTCCGACCGATCCGCCGACCGGTCGGTCGACCGATCCGCAGACCGGTCCGCCGCAGGTCCCGCCCTCAGCCCTTCGGCTTCCCCGCCCCCGGCTCCCCCAGCGCCAGGAACTCCGCCGCCGAAGCCTGGAACGGCTCCGACAGCCCCGCCGTCGGCGCCACCCCCGGACCTTCCCGACGCACCGTCAGCACCGCCAGCAGCGACCCCCGGACGTGCACCACCGCCTCCTCCCCGGACGGCACCGGCTGCCACACCCCCAGCGCCACCGCGCCCTCCAGGTGCTGCTCGATCTCCCAACCCACCCCCGGCAGCACGCACTCCCCGCCCGCCAGCAAGCGCGCCCCCGCACCCTCCGCCTCGCCCGCCGTTCCGAACCGCAGCACGAACTGACGGGCCGTCGCCTGCGCCGTCCCACCGTTCTCGTACGTCTCCGCCCACACCTGCTCGGCCCCCGCCGTCCGCACCAGGAGCGGTACGCACCCGTCCAGCGACGCCTCGGCCGGCCACCCGCCGCGTGCCGTCCCCGTCCCTGTTCCTGCTTCTTCTGCATTTGCTTTTGCTGAAGCGCTCGGACTGCCGCTGCTGCCCGCGCCGGCCGTCGCCGAGGCGCCCGGGGTCGGCAGCACCGTCCACGGGCCGTAGCCGCCCAGCACGCTCGGCAGCCGCGACGCGTCCAGCACCAGGGCCCGCACCTCCGGGTCCGCCGTCTCCAGCGGCGCCGCCCAGGTCCCGACCGTCCCGCCCGGGCCGGCGGATGCGCTCGCGGTCGCGGCCGACGCGGCGTAGGGGATCGAGGACACGGCAGCGGACGGCGACGGGGGCATCTTGGGCCCCGCCAGCGTCACGTCCTCCGCCGGCCCCGGCTTCAGCACCGGTGCCGGGGCGGCCACCCCGTGCCCACCGGAAGAGGGCACCACCGTCAGCCCCGACCACAGCACCGCGGCGCCCAGCACACCCACGCCGACCACCGCACCCGTCCGCCGTCGACGGCGCCGCACCCCGCGCGACACCACCTCCCCGCCGTCCGGCACCGGAACCGCCAGCACCACCTCGCGCCGCAGCCCGTCGAACATCGCCTCCAACCGGGCCGCGCCGATCGCCGGACGCTCGTCCTCCGCCCCCGCCTCCGGCCTAGACACGAGAACCGCAGTCCTCGACCACCCGGACCCGAACCCCCGTCGACTCCACCGCCACCTGCTCCTCGCCCCGCCGCTCCCCCGGACCCGCCGCACCGACCTCAGCGGCAGCCGTCCGAACCGGCCGCAACGACGCGCCCACCGACTCCTCGACGACCGCCGCCGGCTCTTCCCCCAACAACACCGCCAACGCCTGCCGCCCCCGGTGCAACCGCGCCTTCACCGTCCCCACCGGCACCCCCTCGTCCGCGGCGATCTCCGCCACCGAACGCCCTCCCATGTGGTGCCACACCAACGCCGACCGCTGCGCCTCCGGCAACTGCCGCAACGCCTCCACCAGCGCCACCGTCTCCGGCCCCGGCCCCGGAACCGGCGCCTGCACACCCCCGTGCCTGATCCAGCTCTGCAACGCCGTCCGCGCCCGCCGCCACCTACTGATCGCGATCCGCTGCCCCGTCAACCGGACCCACGCCACCGGATTCTCGTGCGACATCAGCCGCCCCCAGTGGTGCCAGGCCCGGACGAACGCCTCCTGGGCAGCGTCCTGCGCCTCGCCCAGATCCCCCGTCAGCGCGTACAGGTGCGCGACCAGCTGGCCGTACGCCGCCTCGTAGAACGCCCGAAAGTCGTCGTCGCCCCGCTCGGCTCCACCGCCGGCGCCATCGCCCTGCTCCACGACCATGACGCCACAGTGTGCCGTGCACCGACCGACCCGGCAATACTCCGCTCGTCCCGACCTCCCCGGTGCACCCCGCTCCGATCGGCCGGTATGCCGGCATTTCTTCCCCGGAAATGCGAAAAGGGCCCCGGCCTTTCGGCCGGGACCCTTCCCTGAATAATTGTTCGGCGGCGTCCTACTCTCCCACAGGGTCCCCCCT
>NZ_JBIUTD010000040.1:0-54163 GCF_044741705.1 Kitasatospora sp. NPDC088134
CGACATCTCGAAGCATGGAGAACGGCCGCGTCCGCCGTCCCCGGAAGAACTACAAATCAGCAGGTCGGGTGACGTTCGAGGTTAAACGTCAAGCTAAGAGTCGGCTCACTGGGTGACGTGACCGACCTGGATCCAAACACGAACCTGTTCGAAGCTTGGCAACACTACATCGCGCCCTTCCGTGAGCATCCAGCGCGACCCCTTCGTCATAACTCGGGTGCTTCTCGACGCATTTCATTCGTTAAGACCGCCTCGTGCGCAGTGGTTGTGAAGCGATCTCCTCTTGGGCCAGAATTTCCGCAGGTCAAAGGCATTTTCGAGCATTACTACCACCCGCAGACACCCCTCCGACGTCTACGCGAGAACGGGCATCGAGGACTGGCGGGCTCACAGCGCGAAATGGAAGTGAAATGAATTCGAGCTCGCCGCGAAGCTCGAAGCGCACCCCTGAACACCTGGACCACCAGGGCGCGATTGGAATCTAGCGAACATTTGAGCCACATACTGCTGAGAGTTTGCCAATCCGCCAACACCTCGACGAGCTGGCGGATTGGCTACGGGCCCAAGATCTCCATCGTGGAACCGTACTGCACTTACCGACGCTGCCTCATCTCCTCAAACGGGCAACCTACCCGTCAACGCGGGCCCTCAGCCCTCCAGGCGGTCGACGGGTCAGCGGACAGTGAACTCTTTGAACGAGTGGGTGCGGTGCCATGCGAAGTACTTCTCACGGTCCGGGTTCCACCATGAAACGGTGCGATTCGCGAGGATCTGGTTGACATGCTGCAGAACCGCAGCTGAGGCTTCGGCTGCTGGGCTCACCAGGACTTGGCCGCCCGCTCCGACACTGATGAATCCCCGCTCGAAGAGCCCGTCGCACCCGAGCAAGCAGGCCAGCATAGCCACATTGCGGAAATCTCGCTTCTCCTCGTCCGTGCAGACCGAACGCTTCTTGATATGCGCAGCGACGAGGAAGGCCCGAGGAAGCGTCCGGCCGCAGAGTGCGCATTCACCCTCTGCACCGGGGAGGAGCTGCTGCTTGAGCAACGACTGCTCAGCCCGGTAAGCCCGCTGGGCGGTTCGCTCGAGCGGCCCGTCATACTCCTTGAGCGCACTCTCTGCATCTTCCCGCTCCTTCGCTGACAGCTCGCCGGTCGCGCGGTCAAGGTTGAGCAGATCATGCAGGAGCTCACTCGCACTGTCACTCAGCGCCTGGAAGTTCCGGACGTGCCGGTTCTCGTTCTCCCACCCGAGAACCCGGCGAATCTCGACCATAGGGACGTCGAACGTCCTGCCGTCGGAGAACGCGTACATGCACTCCCAGGTGCTGCCTCCCTCGTCCGTACCCCAGAGCCGAGTTGCGAGGAGACGGTCTCGCCACACCACCCGCACCCTGCAGCCAAAGTACAGATGGTTGTCACCGGTGAAGAACACCCAGTCGCCTGGCTTCAACTGTCGGTAGAAATGGACGTTCCGCTCGCCCTTGCCGGGAACAACACCCCACATCTGAGCTACACCCCGAGGGAACTCATCGTTCAAGCGCTTCCTCACCTGCTCGTCCAGCAGGTCGGCGTGCTTCTCGATATCAACCGGGCTGAGAACAGTCTCCCGGTAGTGATCCATGATCAGCTTCTTCGAGAGCTTCGCGGGCTGAAGGAAGACTCGCATCAGTGGTTCGTACCCCCAGAAATTGACGTCAGGCGCCATGTATACCAGCAACCCCGGACAAGGTCGCCGGGTGTCGTTGTCCACCCAACCGCTACGGCCCGGCCTCGTTTACATCTGTGACGTCGAGCCAGGTTCCGCAGCTCCGCGTAGCGCCACACGGAGGGCTGCCGACTCGACCTCGTGGTCTCCGCTCGGCGCCTCTCACCACATCTCATCGTCATCGCCGCCGCGTGTGCACCGATTGTGAAATGATCTTCCGTTAGGCTTTCGTTTCCGCAGGTCGGCGCTTCACCGCCCCGGCGGGGTCAGGCGAGGCAGAACTCGTTGCCCTCGATGTCCTGCATCGTGATGCAGGACTCGTTGACGCCGTCGGCGCGCTGCGTCAGCACGTGCTTCGCGCCGAGCGCCATCAGCCGGGCGCATTCGGCCTCCAGCGTGGCCAGGCGCTCGTCGCCGACGAGCCCGGCGCCGGCCCGCACGTCGAGGTGCACCCGGTTCTTGACGGTCTTGCCCTCGGGGACCCGCTGGAAGAGCAGGCGCGGGGCGACGCCCGCGGGGTCGGTGCAGGCGAAGTAGACCGCGTCCTCGGGCGGGAGCGAGCGGAAGCACTCCTCCCAAGTGGTGAAGCCCTCCGGGACCGCCGGCAGGACGTATCCCAGCACCTCGCACCAGAAGGTGGCGAGGCGCACCGGCTCCGCGCAGTCGAAGGTCACTTGGAACTGTTTGATCGTTGACACCGGCGCACCATAACAGGGCTCCCGCCCGTCTTCCCAGGTCGGGAGGCCCAGGTGGTCGGGAAGAGGCGTCGGCCGCTACCGGACGGTCAGTGGTGGGTGGCCGCGAGGTAGATGCGGTGGGCGACCTCCTGGGCGGTGCGGGCGAAGGCGCGCAGCAGGGGGGTGTTGTTGGCCTTGAGCCACACGGGGACCCACTCGATGGGCGGGGCGTCGGAGAAGGGCAGGTAGGCGGTGTCCGGGCGGGTGTAGAAGCGGGTGACCTGGGCCCCGACGACGTACGCCCCGGCGCCGGCGCCGATGAGCTGCAGGGCTTCCTGGAAGGTGGTGAACTTCGGCCCGTCGGCGATCGGTCTGCCGCTCGGGGTCCGTTCGAGCCGCCGGTCGGCGGGCCAGGCGCCGGGCAGGGAGCCGGCGATGCGCAGCAGCGGGATCCGGGCCAGGTCCTCCGTGGTCACGCGGTCCTGCCGGGCGAGGGGATGGTCGGCGGGTACGGCGAGCATGCGGGGTTCGGAGATCAGGACCGGGCCGGTGACCAGGTCCGGTTCGTCGAGCGGCAGGCTCAGCAGGAGCACGTCCGCCTCCCCGGCCCGGAGGCGGTCGAGGGCTTCGACGATCTGCACCTCGCGGACCTGGACCCGGCAGCCGGGGCGGCGTTCGGGGAACAGGACGGCCGCCTGGTGCGCCACCTGTCCGACCGCCGCGCCGACGTAGCCGACCGTCAGCTCCTCGGTGGCCCGCCGGACGGCGGCCGTCGCGCGGTCGAGGCCGGCCTGGATCTGCTCGTACCCGGGCCGCAGGTCCTGGTACAGGGCGTGCCCGAGCTCGGTCAGCCGGACGCTGCGGTTGGTCCGGTCGAACAGCGGGGCGCCGATGCGCCGTTCCAGGGCCCTGATGGTCTGGCTGATCCGGCCCGTGGTCACGTGGAGCCGGGCTGCGGTGCGGCCGAAGTGCAGTTCCTCGGCGAGCGTGAGGAACGCCTCCAGCTCCAGACGTTCGATCATCTCTTCGGGTCCACCGTGGTCGTGACGTGTCGGATGCTGTCGATCATGAGGAGCCAGTATCGGGTACGCACGGCGGCGCCGCGCAAGCCCTTTGCGGTGGACCGGCCGGCCGCCGCCCGCGGTGTTGAGCGGGGCTAAACCCTCCTTCTCCGATCGGGCGTTGTTCGGCGCGGCGGCCCTGGCGAGGCTCGTGGACGCGGCGGGATGCGGCCCGCATCACCGCACGCGACCGACCACACCTCAGCTGGAGAGCCACCGCATGAGCAAGATCGTCGCCCTGACCTACCTGACCCTCGACGGCGTGATGGAGAACCCGGTCTGGACCGGCCCGTACTTCAACGCCGACCACGCCGCCTACGCGCACGGGCAGTTGTTCGCCGCCGATGCCCTGCTGCTCGGCCGGACCACGTACGAGGGCATGGCCGCGGCCTGGCCGCGGATGGAGGAGAGCGAGGGCGAGTTCGCCGTCCGGATGAACACCCTCCCCAAGTACGTGCCGTCCACCACCCTGCGGCCGGAGCAGGCCACCTGGAACGCCACGGTCGTCAGCGGCGACCTCGGCACCGAGGTGGCCGCCCTCAAGGAACGCCACGCGGGGACCGTCCTGGTCTACGGCAGCGCCGAGTTGACGCACTCGCTGATGGAGCTCGGCCTGCTCGACGAGCTGAAGCTGTGGATCCACCCGGTGGTGGTCGGCCAGGGCAAGCGGCTGTTCCCCGAGGGCGCCGGCGCGGCCACCTGGACGCTCGCGGCCACGACCGCCTTCGGCTCCGGCACCGTCGTCCTCGACTACCGCAGGGGCGAACAGAACTGACCGCGTCCGTCCGGCGGCTCCGCGGCATCCGGCGGGCGCGAGCGCCCGGATCGCCGACCTGGAGCGGGCCCGGACGGCGACCGGTCCACCCCGCAACCCGAGGACCAGCAGGCCCGGACCTTCCTCGACGGCCGGATCGGCCGGGCCCTCAAGGCCCTGCGCGCCACCAAGCCCGACAAGGTCACCGAGGTCAAGCTGCTCGACCCGCTGCTCGACTCCCTGGGCCGAGCAACTGCGGTCGGTTTCTTGGCACTTCGCCCGAAACACATCGGGGGCGACACCGGGGAAGCCGGTACCGCCCCCGATGCCTGACGGCGTCTCGCCCCCAGAAGTACCTCCCGTCCCGGCGACGGAGGTGACGAACGCGGCGGCGCGGGCGGCAGGCACGGCCCGGGCGGGCGACAGGCACGGCCCGGGCGGGCGACAGGCACGGCCCGGGCGGGCGGGAGGCCCGCCCCTCCCCGGCCAGTGCGCCGCCGGGGCCCGGCGGCCGCAGACGTGCCCCCCGCATCATGGGCACCGTGCGGTCCGGCGGGGAGCGCCGGGCGGTGGGCCGGCCGGTCAGGTGTCGGCCGTGGTGTCCGGGTCGGTCCGGACGCGGCGGAGTTCCTCGTTGATGCGCAGGGCCTCTTCGAGCTGGTCCTCGAGGATGATGATGCGGCAGGCGGCGTCGATCGCGGTGCCCCGGTCGACGAGGTCGCGGGCACGCATGGCGATGCGCAGTTGGTAGCGGGAGTAGCGGCGGTGGCCGCCCTCGGAGCGCAGTGGGGTGATCAGGCCCTGGTCGCCCAGGGTCCGTAGGAAGCCGGGGGTGGTGCCGGTCATCGCGGCGGCGCGGCCCATGGTGTAGGCGGGGTAGTCGTCGTCGTCGAACGAGCTGACGGGGTCGGGGGTTTGGGTCTTGTCGGTCGTCGTAGTCACTGCACCTCTCTTGGTTCCCGGGGAACGCGTCGAGGGGCCCCGGCGCCATTGCGGCTCCGGGGCCCCGAAGGGGAAACAACACCATCTACCGGCCTGGGCCGGGTTCCTTGTTCCGCACCGCCCCCGGCGAGGGGACCTGCGGGGATCGCGTATGCGTGACCGGAAACCACCGTCCTCGTACTCAAAAGGGGGTCTGCGGTGTCCGCCCGGGTGAAGTCATCACGGGCCGGGCGATCCTGATGGCGCTCTGTCCCTCCGTTCATCCTCTGTATGGACTGGTACTGCCAACCTGCTTGTCCTGCTACGGCCCTGACGGACCGTCCGGTCCGACAACCAGCCCCGTCGCCCGTCCTGCTCACCTGCTCGGCTTGGAACCCCGCTGCCGGACTCCCCGCACGCGCGCCCGCAGCCTGGCGCCTTTGCTGGGATACCGCGTCACGCGACTGCTGGTACCGCTCACTGGCCGCCCCTGATACCCGCGGGCGGCCCGGCCCGGTCATCGACCCTGTCGCCTTCCTGCACAAGCTCCGGCTTCAGTGCCCCACGACCGTTCCGACCTGCGAACTCCTGCAACTGCTCCCGACAGTTCGTGTCTGTCGGGCTACTTCCTGACTGCGTCCTACGAGAGAAACACTAACCACGCAGTGGGGCAATGTCTACTTCGGCGAGCATAGATTTTTCCGCGCCCGGGGCGGAGGTAGTCTGCGCTCCGCAGGACGTGGGACGAGGTGTGCAGGAGCCCGACCAGGGCCACGGGCGGCAGGACGGACGGGAGGGCGACCGGTGGAAGAGCCTCGGAGTGCGGAACGGGGGCGCGCAGCCGATCCGCACGGGCGGACAACACTGGACGGGCGGACATCACTGGTGGCCGCGCTCGCCGAAGCCGTCCGCGACCGGGACGAGCGGGGCCTGCGCCGCCTGCTGGCCCGCCTCGCCGAACAGGTCACCCTCGCCGACCTGCACGCCCTGCGCGACGCGCTCGACCCCCGGCGCCACCGCGACCGGCGGCCGGACCCCCGGTAGGCCGCCCCGCAGCCTCCGGTTGTGCACGGCGCGCCCCGGCCCCTACACGAGGGGAAAGACTGTCTTTCCTGTTGGAGGGGAAAAATCTGTGCCGCCCGGAGGAGGAATTACTGCGGGGTGGGGCCAGTGCTTTTCTCGTAGCCGGTAGTCGACACGGCTCGCCGGACACGAACCGGCGGGAGCGGTGACGGCGGTTCGCCGCACTCCGGAACCGGAAAAGGAACCCGGCGCACGCCGGTGGATGGTTCGACGACGAATAACCCGCCTGCACCATGGGCCGCGCCGCCTCGACGACCGGCACCACCGCGATCGACGCGGCCTGCCACATCATCATTCTCGAAAACCGGCTCGAAGCGGCCCGGCGCATCAATGAACAACGCCGCGGCTTCCGGACCGATCCGGAAGCCGCGGCCGACACCTGGTCCCGCGGGAGCTAGGGCCTGTTTTAAAAGTGCTGGTCACAGCCACTCGTTGATGGCTGCGACCAGCAACTGTCCCGTGTCGCGATGGCTCTATACCGCGAGCTTGGCCTACAAAAAGGACGCGACACCATGCGTGGGCCTGGCGATGATGGCAGCCATGACGGATGGAACCGGACCTGAGCCGCTGGGCCTGTGCATCGTGGCCAACATCGCCCCGGAGACCAGCCAGGGCGAAGGCGGGCTGGAGATTCGCCAGGGGCATCGGCACTTCGCGGCGGGGGCGAAGGTGTGGGTCGCGCCGCCGGGCTGGGGCGACGGCGGTGAAAGCGTCATCGTGGCCGGACGCCACCGGGGGAACAGCCGTCGTTACGCGCGAATCGTGATCAGGAGGCGGTTCCTCGTGAACTTCCGGGTCCGCGCCGTCTACAGTCCGGCGCTGGTAAGGGCGTTGACAGCGGCGGAGCCCGGTAAGGAGAAGGAGTCCGCCGCCCGCTTCCTGTGGTCTCCGGAAGAGGCGGAGAGGTGGGCGCGCTCCTGGAACACTCCGAAGTTGGAGGCGCAGCCAGACGGCCGGTCCATTTGGACCCGTCTGGTGACCGATCCTCCGCCCATGGAGCTGCACCTCGACGGTGTCACCTACTACCTGGCTCATTTCAACGCCAACCGGGCTCGCTACTCATCCGAGCCGCCACCGGTGGAGCCGTCTCCGACGACCGGCTGAAGGAGGCAGCCCGCTCCCAGAAGTGGATCAAGGTCATGCGATGATCACCTTCCATGGCCCGGGGAGATCTGACGGACGCCCAGTGGGCAGTGCTGGAACCGCTGCTGCCCCTGGGTGTCAAGCCCGGCCGGCCTCCACTGCACGCCAAGCGGCAGCTGATCAACGGCATACGGTTTCGCACCCGCACGGGCATGCCATGGCGGGACCTGCCCGAGCGGTACGGGCCGTGGGAGACGGTTTACGGGCTG
Organism: Kitasatospora sp. NPDC088134; assembly: GCF_044741705.1. Lineage (NCBI taxonomy): Bacteria > Bacillati > Actinomycetota > Actinomycetes > Kitasatosporales > Streptomycetaceae > Kitasatospora > Kitasatospora sp. NPDC088134. The sequence continues at coordinate 7,556 of NZ_JBIUTD010000040.1, forward strand.
TTCCGCCGTTGGCAGCGCGACGGTACGTGGTACCGGATTCTCGAGCAGCTCCAGGTCCGGGCCGATGCGAAGGGCCTGATCACCTGGGACATCTCCGTCGACTCCACGATCGTCCGCGCGCACCAGCAAGCGGCTGGTGCGCGTAAAAGGGGGACCTGCAGGTCGAGTCACCTGGCGGCGTCTTCACCGAGCCCGACGACCACGGGCTCGGGCGTTCCCGCGGCGGACTGACATCCAAGATCCACCTGGCGGTCGAGCAGGCGCAGAAGCTGATATCGCTCGTGATCACCGCCGGACAGCGCGGCGACTCCCCGCAGTTCCAGGCCGTCCTGGACCGCATCCGCGTGCCGCGCCTGGGCCCCGGACGCCCACGCACCCGGCCGGACAGGGTCCGCGCCGACAAGGCGTACGGGTCCCGTGCGAACCGAGCCTACCTGCGCAGACGCCGTGTCGGCTGCACGATCCCTGAGAAGCGCGACCAGGTCGCGAACCGCAAGAAACGCGGCTCCCACGGCGGGCGGCCACCGAAGTTCGACAAGGACGACTACAAGGAGCGCCACGCGGTCGAGTGCGGGATCAACCGCCTCAAACGCCACCGCGCGGTCGCCACGAGGTACGACAAACTCGCCGTTCGCTACGAAGCGACCGTGCTGGTCGCAGCCATCAACGAGTGGCTGTGATCAGCACTTTTAAAACAGGCCCTAGTGCCGCGTCAGGCAACCTTTGCCGTCAAGGAGCGGCGGTCGGTGCGTGCTCTCGGTGTGCCGGGCGGAAGCCCTCGTACTGGGTGTACTTGGGTTTTCGGCCGGTGCGGCGAGAGGGCGTGCCGGGCGCCGCGACGGGCGAAGGTTGCCTGGCGCGGCACTAGCCGTCGAGCAGGCCGACGGCGTGGCCGTCGTGGTCCACCACCGGCCATGCCGTCAGTCCGCGGGCGCGCATGGCGGCGAACGCGTCGGCGGCCGGCATGCCGGCGGTGGCGAACGGCGCCCGGTCGTGGACGATGTCGCGGACCGGGGTGCGTTCGGTGTACCAGGACCGGGTCTGGAACGGCGCGAGGTGGAGCCGGGTCAGCAGCCCGGCGCAGCGGCCGTCGTCGGTGCGGACCAGGAGGTGGTCCGCACCGGAGCCGTGCAGGATGTCCATCGCGGTGTCGGCGGTGACGTCGTCGCTGATCTGCAGTTCCGGGCGTTTCATGAGGTCGCCGACCGTGGTGGCGGTCGCGGGGCGTTCAAAGGTGACGGTCATGGGCGAATTCCTCCGGGTCGCTCCCGCCGGTGTGGCGGCGGTCTGAGCACGGGTGGGGTGGACCGGCGGCGGCCGCCGGCGCGGGCCGGGCCCGCGCGGTGCGGGCTACGCGGCGAGGACGACCCGCCTGGGCGCCGCGCCGCGGGAGCCGGTGGCGGCCTGCGCGGTGCGGGCGGCGCCGGCGGGTCGGCGGCGGCGGTTGCGGTTCGCGGAGGCGCTGCGGCGCGGGCGTTCGACGACGGGGTCGGCGATCACGGTGGGGATGCCGGTGGGGACGCGGGCGCCGGTGATCCGGGCCAGTTCCGCGTCGCCGGCGCTGACCCGGGTGGTGACGGGGGTGATGGCCGCGGTGGCCATCAGCCGGTCGACCTCGCGCCGCTGGTTGGGCAGGACCAGGGTGACGACGGTGCCGGACTCGCCGGCCCGGGCGGTGCGGCCGCCGCGGTGCAGGTAGTCCTTGTGGTCGGTGGGCGGGTCGAGGTTGACGACCAGGTCGAGGCCGTCGACGTGGATGCCGCGGGCGGCGACGTTGGTGGCGATCAGCGCGGTGACCTGGCCGGTGCGGAACTGCTCCAGGGTGCGGTTGCGCTGCGGCTGGGACTTGCCGCCGTGCAGGGCCGCCGCCTTCACGCCGCTGGCGAGCAGGTCCCGCACCAGGCGGTCCGCACCGTGCCTGGTGTCGGTGAACATGATCACGCCGCCCTCGCGGGAGGCGATGTGCGCGATCGTGGCGGCCTTGTCGGAGTTCTGCACGTGCAGCAGGTGGTGCTCCATGGTGCTGACCGCGCCCGCGGACGGGTCCACCGAGTGCGTGACCGGGTCCTGGAGGAAGCGGCGCACCAGGCGGTCGACGTTGCGGTCCAGGGTGGCGGAGAACAGCATCCGCTGGCCGCCCTCGGCGACCTGCTGGAGGAGTTCGGTGACCTGCGGCAGGAAGCCCATGTCGGCCATCTGGTCGGCTTCGTCGAGGACGGTGACGCCGACCTCGTCCAGTCGGCAGTCGCCGCGCTGGATCAGGTCCTTGAGCCGTCCGGGCGTGGCCACCACGACCTCGGCGCCGCGGTTCAGCGCCTGGGCCTGGCGGCCGATCGACATCCCGCCGACCACGGTCGCCAGCCGCAGCCGCACCGCGTGGGCGTAGGGGGTGAGGGCCTCGGTGACCTGCTGGGCCAGCTCGCGGGTGGGGACCAGGACCAGCGCCAGCGGCCGGCGGGGCTCGGCCTGCCGCCCGGCGGTGCGCGCCAGCACGGCGAGGCCGAACGCGAGGGTCTTGCCGGAGCCCGTCCGGCCCCGGCCCAGCACGTCGCGGCCGGCCAGCGCGTTCGGCAGCGTCGCCGCCTGGATCGGGAACGGCGAGGTGACGCCCTGTCGGGTCAGCGTGCTCAGCAGCGCCTTGGGCATGTCCAGTTCGCCGAAGGACTCGACGGGCGGCAGCGCCGGGGTGGTGCTCACCGGCATCGCGAACTCGCCCTGCGCGGAGGAGCCCTGACGGGCGCCGCGGCCGGAGGAGCCGCGGCCGGAGGAGCTGCGGCCGCCGGTGGGCCGGTCGCCGTAGAAGGAGCTGCCGCCGGAGCGGGAGCGGGAGTTCTGGTGGGAGGAACGACTGGAGCGGTTCATGCGGGAAACCTTCCTCGGAGCGGCACGTCACGAGGGGGGCTCCGCAGCGCGGGGCGCCGGGCGGAGCTCGCAAGGGAACGGCCGGGGGTGTGACGGGCGGGGCGTGGACGGTGGAACCGTGCGGCACGTCACCTGCGGGTGGGCGCCCACCGCAGCGGGGCGGGAGCGAAGAACCTCGAACCGTGGGATGTCACGGCGGGGCGGCGACCCGGACGCGGCGCCGGGCGTCTCGCGTGGGGATGGCCGCCGGTGGCGGGGCCGAGGGGCCTGAACGGCCGGGGATGTGCGTCGTAGCGCAAGGCCGAGGGGCCCGCACCGAGCGTGTACGCGGTGCGGGCCCCTCGCCGCCGGGCGGATGCCCGGGCGGAATAAAACTACAGCGGACGGATGTTCTCGGCCTGCGGGCCCTTCTGGCCCTGCGTGACGTCGAACTCGACCTTCTGGCCCTCGAGCAGCTCACGGAAGCCGTTGGCGTTGATGTTCGAGTAGTGGGCGAACACGTCCGGACCGCCACCCTCCTGCTCGATGAAGCCGAAGCCCTTTTCCGCGTTGAACCACTTCACAGTGCCATTAGCCATAAAAAATCTCCTTCAGGGGGCTTTCCGGAGCCCGCACCGTGCGGACCCCGAGTCGCCGCGATGATGACCCGTCCGGAGAATGTCCGGAAAACAGAAATGCGCCTGCGATACATCAGCAGGCGCACACAAAGTTCATGGGAACCACTACTGCAACTACGTCGACTGTAGCAGCCCCGGGGCCGGAGCGGGCGGATATTTCGCCCCGGCTTCCCGGGCGGGTCAGGGGCCCGGGGTGACGAGGGCGGATTCGTAGGCGGCGATGACGGCCTGGGCGCGGTCGCGGACGTCGAGTTTGGCGAAGAGGTTGGTGATGTGGTTCTTGACGGTGGAGTGGCTGATGTCCATGGCCGCGGCGATGGCGGCGTTGTCGAGGCCGATGGCGATCAGGCGCCAGACCTCGATCTCGCGGGGGGTGAGGTCCGGGTTGACGGCGGGCGGGGTCGGGGCGGTGGGGCCCGGGGTGCGGACGTAGGTGGAGAGGAGGCGGGTGAGCAGGCGGGGGGCGACGGCGGCCTCGCCGGTGTGGACGGTGCGGACCGCGGTGGCGAGTTCCTCCGGGGAGACGTCCTTGGGGAGGAAGCCGTGGGCGCCGGCCCGGAGCGCGGCGACCACGTACTCGTCGAGGTCGAAGGTGGAGAGCGCGAGCACCCGGCAGTCGGGCAGGGTGCGGGCGAGTTCGCGGGTGGCCTCGACGCCGTCGAGGCGGGGCATCCGGATGTCCATCACGACCACGTCGGGCCGCAGGCGGTGGGCGAGCTCGACGGCCTGCGCGCCGTCCTCGGCCTCGCCGACCACCTCGAAGGACGGGTCCGGGGAGAGGATCAGGGTGAGGCCGCGGCGGACCAGGGGCTGGTCGTCGGCGACCAGGATGCGGATGGGTGTCATGGCGGGGCCGCTTCCTCGGGGGTCAGGGGGAGTCGGGGTCAGGGGGAGTTCGGCGCGGACGGTGAAACCGCCGCCCGGGCCGGGCCCGGCGTGCAGGGTGCCGCCGTGCACGGCGACGCGCTCGCGCATCCCGATCAGGCCGTGCCCGCCCCCGGCGGAGGGGGCGCCGCCCGGGCCGTCGTCCTGCACGGTGAGCGTCAAGTGGTCCTGGCGGTAGGCCAGTTCGACGGTGGCCCGGGCGCCCGGCCCCGCGTACTTGCGGGCGTTGGTGAGGGCCTCCTGGACGATCCGGTACACCGTCAGGCCGAGGGTGGGCGGCAGCGCCCGCCGCTCCCCCGTGACGGTGAGCGCGGTCGGCAGGCCGGCCCGGCGGGAGTCCTCGGCGAGCCGGTCGAGGTCGTCGGCGCCGGGCTGCGGCGCGGGCGGGGCGGCGTCGGGTTCGTCGCCGGCCCGCAGGACGTCGAGGAGTTGGCGCATCTCGCGCAGCGCGAGGCGGCCGGAGGACTCCAGGGTGACCAGGGCGTCGCGGACCACCTCGGGGTCGGCGAGGTTGGCCCGGGCGCCGCCCGCCATCAGCTGCATGGTGGTGATGTGGTGGGCCACGATGTCGTGCAACTCCCGTGCGATGCGCCGCCGTTCCTCGGCGACGGCGCGGTCCGCGAGCAGGCTGCGGTTGGCCGCGACCTCGCGCTGCCAGCGGCCGAAGGCGTACCCGGCGCAGGCCACCATCAGCGCGGAGAACGGCGCGGACAGCAGCACCTCCCAGGACGGCGCCCGGAAGTGGCTCTGGGCGACCACCGCGGTCAGCGCCGTCGCGGCCGCGGCCGCCGCCGTGACCCCGATGCTGCCGGCCCGGGCCACCGCGTAGAGGGCGACCGCCATGACGGCGCCGAAGTGCGGGGTGCCGGGCCCGAGCAGGTCGGCGGCGCCCTGCAGGAGCAGGACGGCGGCGAGCGCCGGGAGCGGGGCGCGGCGGTGGGCGAGCAGCGGCAGCGCGGACAGCACCAGCAGCAGGAAGGCGGGCAGGCCGGCGGCGGCGCCGTCGCCCATCGCGTCGAGGAGCAGGAAGCCGAGCACGTCCAGCAGGGCGGCCGCGACGGCGATCATGGCGTCGGTCTGGGTCCAGAGCGCCGCGGACCGGTCGGCCCCCGGCGGGCCCGCGACCACGCCTCGAACCGTCCCGCCGTCCATCCGTGCCCGCCCCTCCGCCTGTCGGCCCGCCCCTGCCGACCAGCCCCGATGCGTCCATTCTGGCACCGGCGGCGCGGCCCGGTCGTGCTCCTCGGGGGCGAGGCGGGGAGGGCGGACCCGGGAGCACGGTCCCAGTCGGGGGCGGCGGGAGGAGCGCGGGCCCCGGTGCGGATCGTCCCTCGCCCCGACGCCCGGGGCGGGGTCCGGCTGGTGGGCTGGTACCCGGGTCGGAACACCGGCCCACGGGTCGGGGATCCCCCGGCCCACGGACCGCACCACAGCCGGAGGGCATCCACCGTGATCCGCGCACTGACCCGCTTCGCCACCAGACACGCCTGGAAAGTGATCGCCGTGTGGGCGGTGGCGGGCGTGGCGCTGGCCGGGCTCGCCCCGGCGCTGTTCGCCCGTGTCACCGACTCCGGGACGGCGGACTTCCTGCCCGCCAAGTACGACTCGGCGGCGGCACTGCGGATCGCCGAGGACCACTTCGGCGTCCGCTCGGACGCCTCCACCGTGACGGTGCTGGTGGCCCGCGCCGACGGGGCGCCGCTGTCCCCGGCCGACCACCGGAAGGTCGAGCAGCGGGCCGCCGAGCTGGGCCGGCACCGGGTGGTGATGCCGCGGATGAAGGACGAGCCGGACTTCCTGCTGCCGGACCACTCGCAGACCCCGAAGGTCTCCCCCGTGACGACCGCGCCGGACGGCGGTTTCGAGCTGCTGGCGGTGGAGCTGACCGGCAACCCGAGCGAGACCGGCGTGCAGGACGTCTACCGGGCGTTCCGGGACTCCGCCCGGGAGCGGTTCGCCGAGGACGGGATGCGCACCGGCTTCACCGGCAGCCTGGCCGGCACCGTCGACAGCGTGGACGACAACCGGACCGCCACCACGGTCGGCGGGGCGCTGATCATGGGCCTGATCGTGCTGCTGAACGTGCTGGTGTTCCGCAGCGTGCTGGCGGCGCTGCTGCCGCTGCTGGCGGTGGCGCTGATCGGCGGCGTGGCGGGCGGCGCGGTGGCGGGCGCGGCCTCGCTGACCGGACTGAAGCTGGACGCCTCCACGCCGGGCCTGATCTCGGTGGTGCTGCTCGGCATCGGCATCGACTACCTGCTGTTCCTGCTGTTCCGGTTCCGCGAGCACCTGCGGGCCCGGCCCGGGCAGTCCGCCCGGGAGGCCGCCGCCGAGGTGTCCGGCCGGGTCGGCACCGCGATCGCCTCGGCCGCGCTGACCATCGTCGCCGCCTTCGCCACCCTGGGCGTGGCCACCTTCGGGCAGTTCCGCTCGCTCGGCCCGGCGATCGCGGTCGCCGTCCTGGTGATGCTGCTGAGCAGCCTGACCCTGATGCCGGCGCTGCTCGCGGTGTGCGGCCGCCGGATGTTCTGGCCGTCCAAGGCCCTGCTGCGCACGCCCCGTCCGGGGGTGGCGGCCCGCTGGGGCGCGCTGGTGGCGCGGCGGCCGGCCGCGGTGGCGGTGGCCTCGGTGGCGCTGCTGGGCGCGCTGGCGGCGGGCGCGGTCGGGGTCCGGATGGACTACGGGCTCGGCGGCGACACGAGGACCGCGGCGGCGGCGACCGCCGCCGAGATCGCCCGGGCGCTGCCGGCCGGCGTCTCCGACCCGACCAGCGTGTACGTGGCGGCGACGGACGGCGGCCGGGTGGAGCCGGGCCGGGCCGAGGGCCTGTCCCGGGCGCTGGCCGGGGTGGCCGGGGTCGGACAGGTCGCGCCGACGGTGGCCAGCCCGGACGGGCGGGCGCTGCGGATCGACGTCTACCCGGTGGCGGACGCGCAGAGCGAGCAGGCCCGGGCGCTGGTCTCCGGCCCGCTGCGGGCGGCCGTGGCCGCGCACACCCCCGCCGGGACGCGGGCGCACGTCGGCGGGACGGCCGCGGTGTTCGCGGACATCTCGACGGCGGTGGACCACGACCTGACGGTGGTGTTCCCGGTCGCGGCGGCGCTGATCGCGCTGATCCTGCTGCTGCTCCTGCGCAGCCTGCTGGCCCCGGCGGTGCTGCTGCTGGCGGTCGGGCTGGGCTTCGCGGCCACGCTGGGCGCGGCGGCACTGCTGTTCCAGCACGGGCTGGACAAGCCCGGGGTGTCGTTCACCCTGCCGCTGGTGCTGTTCCTGTTCGTGGTGGCGCTGGGCACCGACTACAACATCCTGATCACCGACCGGATCCGCGAGGAGATGCGCCGCCCCGGTCCGGCCCGGGCCGCGGTGGCGCGCGCCGTCCGGCACACCACGCCGGCGATCGCCACGGCCGGCCTGGTGCTGGCGGGCTCCTTCGCCACCCTGGCGGCCACACCGGGCAGCGAGCAGATCGCCTTCTCGCTGACCCTGGGCATCCTGCTCTCGGCGGTGGTGCTGTCGCTGGCCCTGGTCCCGGCGCTGGCGGCACTGCTCGGCCGGGGCCTGTGGTGGCCGCTGCGCCCGGCGGCCGGAGCGGCGGCCGAGGCTGCCACCGCCGAGGAGCCCGCCCCGGCCCGGACCGTCCCGGCGCCGGAGCCCGCCCCCGGCCCGAGCCACTCCTACGTCCCCTGACCGTCCCCTGACACCCGATCGGCCCGGACTCCGGGCGGCGTCGAGCGCCGGTCGACCTGCGGGTCGACCGGCGCTCGAACGCGTGGTGCGACAATGCGACGGTCGGAATGATGTCCTCCGGAAGGGGCCGTGCGGTGCCGTACGAGTTGGCCGGACGGCTGGTGGTCGGGATCGCCTCCAGTGCGCTGTTCGACCTGGCGGAGTCCGACCGGGTGTTCCGCGAGGACGGCGAGGAAGCCTACCGGGCGTACCAGGAACGGAACTTGGACGTCACCTTCGCCCCCGGGACGGCGTTCCCGTTCGTCAAGCGGCTGCTGTCGCTGAACGACCTGGCGACGGCGGACGACCCGCTGGTCGAGGTGATCGTGCTGTCCCGCAACGACCCCGACACCGGGCTGCGGGTGATGCGCTCGATCCGGGCGCACAAGCTGCCGATCTCCCGGGCGATCTTCCAGCAGGGCCGGGCGCCGTACGCGTACATCCCGGCGCTGAACATGTCGCTGTTCCTGTCGGCGAACGAGGGCGACGTCCGGGAGGCGGTGGCGGCCGGGCTGCCGGCCGGGCGGGTGCTGGGGCCGCTCGGGGCGGCGGACGACGAGGGCGACCCGGACCTGCGGATCGCCTTCGACTTCGACGGGGTGCTGGCCAGCGACGCCGCCGAGCAGGTGTACCAGCGGGAGGGCATCGAGAAGTTCCGCGACCACGAGGTGGCGCACGCGGACGTCCCGCACGACGCGGGCCCGCTGAAGGAGTTCCTGGCCGGGGTGAACCGCATCCAGCGGCGCGAGGAGGAGGAGCTCCGCCGCAACGCCGACTACCGGCTGCGGGTGCACGTCTCGATCGTCACCGCCCGCAACTCCCCCGCCGAGGAGCGCGCGGTGCGCAGCCTCAAGCGGTGGGGAGTGCGGGTGAACGACGCGTTCTTCCTCGGCGGGATCGACAAGGGCACGATCATGGCGGTGCTCCGGCCGCACATCTTCTTCGACGACCAGCAGGTGCACCTGGACAGCACCGCCCGCACCACGCCGAGCGTGCACATCCCGATCGGCCGGATCAACGAACTTCCCCGACAGGCGGTCTGACGGAGCGTCAGGCAGTGACCGGCCGCACGGCGGCGGGCGCGCGGCGGGCGAGCAGGCCGTCCAGGGCGAGGGCGCCGGGGCCGGTGGCGGCCAGCGCCAGGAAGGCCCAGCAGAACAGCGCGGCGGCCTCGCCACCGTTCTGGATCGGGAACAGGCCCTCCGCCTGGTGGACGCTGAAGTACGCGTAGGCCATCGAGCCGGAGCAGACCAGTGCGGCCGTGCGGGTGCCGAGGCCGACCAGCACCAGGGCGCCGCCGACCAGCTGGATCACCGCCGCGTACCAGCCGGGCCAGCTGAGCACGGGGACCGTGCCGCCGCCGTGGGCGCCGCCGAGTACGCCGAACAGCGAGGCCGCCCCGTGACAGGCGAACAGCAGGCCGATCGCGGCGCGGGACAGGCCGACCAGCCAGGGGCGGGCGGCGTCGAGGGTCTCGCGGGCGGCGAGGGGCATGGGGAACCTCCGGTCGGGGCGTGCACACAACAAGCTGAAACTTAGGCAAGCCTTGCCTATTTTTAGTTGAAGGTGCAACAGCCCTCATCGATTCTTCACAACCGGACGGTCGACAAATCGTTTGGCGCTCCAGCCTGCCTAGGCTAGCTTGGCCAATGCCTAGGACCCCTAGGCGCGAGAGCGAGGAGGACCTCATGCAGCCGCTGACCGACCCGGAGATCCGGGCGTCCTTCGTCAACTGCACCAAGGGCGAGGCCGGCCGGGCCGCGCTCCCCCGCGATCTGGCCGAACTCCCCTGGGACGACCTGGACTTCCTCGGCTGGCGGGACCGCGGCGCACCGGAGCGCGGCTACCTGGTGGCCGAGCACGGGGGCCGGACGGTCGGCGTCGCGCTGCGGCTGGCCCCGCGCGGCCCCGGCGCCCGGCACGGCTCGATGTGCTCGATCTGCCTGACCACCCACCCCGCCTCCGGCGTCGCCCTGATGACGGCCCGCCGGGCCGGCCGGACCGGCGGCGACGGGTACGCCTCGGCGGGCGAGTACTTCTGCGGCGACCTGGCCTGCTCGCTGTACGTGCGCGGCCTCAAGCGGGCCGGGGCGGGCGGCTTCCGGATGCGGGAGAGCCTGAGCGCCGAGCAGAAGGCGGCCCGCGCCCGGGCCAACCTGGACGCCTTCCTGGCCCGCGTCCTGCACCCCTGACGGCCCGTCGGACGATGGTCCGGTTCGGCTTCGGAATCGGAATGGGGCTCGGCTTCGGCTCCGGTTGCGGGAACGGGAACGGGGCGGGCTCAGCCCCGGTCGGGGGCGGCGGTGCGCGGCCAGGTCTCCAGCAGCCGGTGCAGGCCCGTGGTGATGCTCCGCCAGGAGTCGGCGGCGGCGCGCGGGTGGTTGAAGCCGCCGGCCGCCTCGATGGTGGCGAAGCCGTGGAAGGAGGCGCGCAGCAGGCGGGCGGCGTCGGTCAGGTCGGGTTCGTCGAGGCGGTAGTGGCGCATCACCGCGTAGGTCAGCTCGACGCTCCGGGCGAACACCTCGGTGTCGGTGAACTCGGCCGGGTCGAGCGGGAGTTGGGTGGCGGCGTAGCGGCCGGGACGGGTCAGCGCGTAGTTCCGGTAGGCGTCCGCGAAGGCGGTCAGCGCCTCCTGGCCGGAGCGGCCGGCGATGGCGGCGGCGAGCTCCCGGTTGAGCTCCTCGGAGGCGAGCAGGGCGACCCGGGTGCGGATCTCGCGCAGGTTCTTGACGTGCGAGTAGAGGCTGGCGTCCTTGACCCCGAAGCGGCGGGCCAGGGCGGAGGCGGTGACCTTCTCGATGCCGACCTCGTCGGCGAGTTCGGCCGCGGCCCGGATGATCCGGTCGACCGTCAAACCTGCGTGCGCAGCCATGGTCCCTGTTCCGTGCGGTGGCCCCTGCCGGGCGGACCACCAGCCTAACCGGCGGCCCGTCCCCTCCCCGGCCCCGCAGCGGGGCCCGTCCCCGCCCCCCGCGGTAAAGGAAACCCAAAGGCGACACCAAGCGAAGTCTTCGGGCGACGGGTGCGAATCCGGTGAACGGGTGGGTTCACGTCGTTCCGGTTCGCTAGCATGACCCGCTCAAGCGGTCGGAGCGACACCGGTACGGGGGATTGGCGTGCGGAGTGTGGAGCCAGGCGGGAGCGGCGGCGGATTCCGGGTCGCGCCCGAGGAGTTGGACGGGGCCGGGCAGACCGCCGGCCGCCTCGCCGCGCAGGTGCCCGGGGAGACCTCGCGGGTGCTCGGCGCCTCGGACGGGGCCGAGGCCGGACTGCGCGGGTGGCTGACGGGCAGCGAATTGAATTCCTGCACCGACGAGTGGAAGCGCCTGCTGGACGAGCTGTCCGCCGAGATGGACAAGCAGGGCGACAACCTGAAGCAGACCGCGGCGAACTACCGCCGCGCCGAGCAGGAGGCGGGCCGCGGCCTGGCCGCCCCGGCGGGGAGGTGAGCATGGACGTCCCCACCCTGCGCGACGCGGACCCGAACCGGCTGTTCGAGGCCGCCGACGCGTACGGCGCGCTGGCGACGGCCTTCGGCGGGCACGCCGACGGCTGGCGCGACGGCGTCGACAACCGGGTCCGCAACTCCGGCTGGACGGGCTCCGCGGCCGACGGCGCCCAGCAGTCGCTGTCCCGGACCACCGGCAAACTCGCCGCCGCCCAGATGGAGTTGGCCCGGATCGCGCCCGTCCTGCGGGAGGGCGCGGAGGCGTTCGTGCTGGCCCAGGCGAAGCTGCGGGCCGCGCTCGCCGACGCCTCCGCCAACGGCTTCCAGGTCTCGGACGACGGCGGCGTGTCCTGGCCGCCGCCGAGCGCCGCCGAGCGGCACGACCCGGACGCGCCGAACCGCTCCCGGCAGGGCACCGAGATCCGCGACCGGATCGGGGACGCGCTGACCGAGGCCGCGCACGCCGACCAGGTCACCGCCGAGCGGCTGCGGCAGTACACCACCGACGCCCGCACCGGCGCCGGGCTGGACCCGGCGACGGCCGCGATGCGGCTCAACAGCGCGGTGCTGGACGCGATCAACCCGTTCGGCGGCCCGGAGGACCTGGTCAAGGCCGGGATGCCCGGCAAGGACGCCCCGCCGACCGAGGTCAACGCCTGGTGGAAGGCGCTGCCGGTGGACGAGCAGCAGCGCCTGATCAAGGAGTACCCGGCCGAGCTCGGCGGCCGCGACGGCCTGCCGACGCCCGCCCGGGACCAGGCCAACCGGATCAACCTGGACCGGCTGGTCGACGACCTGTCGTCCCGGCCGAACCTCTCCGACCAGGAGAAGAAGAAGCTGGAGGGCTTCCGCTCGATCCAGCACCGGCTGGGCGAGGACCAGGGCAAGCAGCCCCCCGCCTACCTGATGCTGATCGGCGACCAGGGGCAGGGCCGGGCCGCCATCGCCTACGGCAACCCGGACACCGCGGACGACGTGGTGGCGTACGTGCCGGGCCTGAACACCGAGGTCAAGAACATGGGCGGCGGCGACGCCGACCGGGCCCGCGACCTGTGGCAGTCCGCGCACGACACCGACCCGAGCCGGTCCACCGCCTCGATCGCCTGGCTGGGCTACGACACCCCGCAGGCCAAGGGCATCAGCCCGGACGCGCTGGCGGTGGCCGGCGACGCCCGGGCCAAGCAGGGCGGCGAGGCGTACCAGGGCTTCCTGCAGGGCCTGCGGGCCTCGCACGAGGGGCAGCCCGCGCACCTCACCGCGCTCGGTCACTCCTACGGCTCGTTCACCGTCGGCCAGGCCGCGCAGCGCCCCGGCGGCATCCCCGCCGACGACATCATCCTGGTCGGCTCGCCCGGCACCGGCGCCCAGCAGGCGTCCCAACTCGGCGTCGGCGCCGACCACGTGTGGGTGGGCGCGGCCGAGCACGACCCGGTCTCCCACCTGCCGAGCAAGAACGAGGCCAAGGGCATCGGCATCGGCGCGGGCGTCGGCGGCCTGATCGGCGGCCCACTGGGCGCGGTGGCCGGCGGCTTCATCGGCGACAAGATCGGCGGGCACGGCGATCCGCACGAGCTGTGGTTCGGGCAGGACCCGGCGAGCACCGAGTTCGGCGCGCACCGCTTCGACGTCGCGGACGGCCCGCTGGGCTTCGAGTCGCACTCCGACTACTGGAACCAGGGCGAGGGCCGGGACGGCCACTCGCTGCGCAACATGGGCCTGATCGTCTCCGGTCACGGTGACCGGGTGTTCGGGCAGGAGGGCCGATGAACGACCACACGGCGGCGGAACACCGTCCGATCGACCTGCTGACGGCGCGCGCCGCGCTGGACGAGCTGCTGGACTCGGGGCCGGCCGCGCTCTCCCCCGCCGGGGTCTGGGCCGACGGCCCGTACCTGGCGGTGGAGCACGAGCACGCCTACACCCGGGAGCCGGACGGCACCGCGCACCTGGAGAAGCGCCGGTACCTGCTGACGGCGCTGGCGGCGCACCGCTACCCCGAGCTGCTGGGCCAGTTGGACCGGGCCTGGCGGGCCCGCGGCTGGGCGGTGTCCGGCGAGGACGACCCGCAGCTGCCGGTGCTGCGGGCCCGCTCCCCGTACGGGACGGTCGAGTTCCGGATCGGCTTCGCGGGCAACGGCACCCTGCTGGGCCGGGTGGACGGGCTGGCGGCGACCGGGACCTCGTACCCGTTCGGCGGGGACAGCACCGTCCCGATCGCCCCGGACGGGACGATGGACACGGTGCCCCGGCACCGGGACCCGCACTGGTCGGTCTGACCGGTCGGTCCAGGGGCGGTCCGGAAGCGTCCGGGGTCGTCGGTGCGAGGGGAGAGGGAGTCGGATGAAGGTGCGGGTGCGGGTGGCGGGCGCGGCGGCGGCGCTGGTGCTGGGCGTCGGCGCGGCGGGCTGCGGCTCGTCGGGCGGGTCGGGCGGGGCGGGGAGCTCCGACCGGCCGGTGCTCGCGGCGGACCGGGCCCGGACGCAGCTGCAGGAGCTGGTGGACGGCACCACCGGGGCGCTGACCCCGGCGGTGCGGTCCGCCGACGACGCGTTCCGGTCCGTCCCGCACGAGGGCGGGCTGAGCCGGAAGAACGACGGCACCGCGCAGTTGACGCTCCGCCGGTACGTGCTGACGAAGATCGCCGCCGGGAAGCAGCCGCAGCTGCTGGCCCAGCTGCGGGCGTACTGGAAGGGCCGCGGCTACACCCTCTCCGACGAGTCCTCCAGCACCGCCGCGGGCGCCCGCACCCCCGACGGCCTGGGCGTCTCGGTCACCATCGGCGTCCCCGGCAACGTCACCGTGGTCGCCGACGCCCTGGTGAAGGACCCCGGCAGCACCGAGCCGTTCGGCCCCGCCCCCAGCCCGCTGCCCACCGGCAAGGACGGCGGCCCGGACACCATGCCCCGGTTCGAGGACCCGGCCTGGTCCTGACGGCCCGTCGTCCCGCGGTTCGGGACGGGGGGTGCTCTGGGCTGTCGTGACCATGCTGGCTATAGTCGGAATGATCTAGCCGGAACGGCGGCCGGCCGAGGGGTGCTTCCTCGGTATTGCCATGCCGCGTTCCGTCGTCATGCCGCCGTGCCGTCCGCCGCCCTCGGGCCGTCGTGTTCCGCGTCGACCACGGGGAGAGACGACCATGGCTCAGTTGGCCGGGCGGGGGCGCACCGCGCTCGTCGCCGTCATCGGCGGCGCGCTGCTGCTCAGCGGCTGCGGCATCGGCGGTTCCGGGCGGGACCGGAACGACCTGCACGCGCTGCTGCCGGAGTCGGTCCGCAAGGCGGGGGTGCTGACGGTCGGCGCCTCGTTCACCGCCGCGCCGGTGGTGTACCGCAACGACCGCAACGAACCGGACGGGCTGGACCCGCACCTGGCCGAGCGGCTCGGCCAGGTCCTGGGCGTGAAGCTGGAGTTCCAGGACGCCGGGCAGTTCGCCAACGTGCTGCCCGGGCTGCTGGCCGGCAAGTACGACATCGCCATGTCCGGGATCACCGACACCCGGGAGCGCGAGGAGGGCCTCGACAAGGAGGGCAAGCAGGCCAACCCGGGCGTGGACTTCGTCGACTACTTCATGGCCGGCATCGGCATCGCCGTCGACAAGGGCAACCCGAAGGGCATCGTCGACATCGACCACCTCTGCGGGCGCACCGTCACGGTCAAGAAGGGCACCACCCACGACGACCTGGCGCTCCGCCAGAAGCCGGTCTGCGAGCACGCGGGCAAGCCGCTGACGGTCATGGAGACCGACTCCGACAACGCCTCGCTGGACAACCTCAAGGGCCCGGCCGACGCGTTCATCACCGACTACCCCAAGGCCCAGTACGCCGCGCAGACCGCCGGCAACGGCAGCCTGTTCGAGATCGGCGGCCCGCAGCTGCAGCCCCGCCCGTACGGGATCGCGCTGCGCAAGGGCGACCAGGCGCTGCGCGACGTGCTGATGCGGGCGATGAACCGGCTGATCACCGAGGGTGGTTACGACGACGTGCTGAACGACCACGGCCTGTCGGTCGGCGCGATCCAGAACTCGGTGATCAACGGCTCGTAGCCGGACGGGCTGGGGCCGGACGGGTCGGGGCCAAGGCCGGGGTCGGGGCCGGGGTCTGGCGGTCGGCGGCCAGGGCCAGGACCGCGATGTCGTCGGTGAGCGGCCCGGCGTACCGGCGCACGTCCCGGTCGAGGAAGGCGACCACGCTGTCCGGGTCGGTGGCGGCCAGCGTGGTGAGGCGGGCCGCGAGCGGGTAGAACGCGCCGGCCCGGTCGCGGGCCTCGGTGACGCCGTCGGTGTGCAGCACCAGGGTGCGCCCCGGCGGCAGCTCGACCTCGGTCGGCGGTGCGGCGCCGCCCGCGGCCAAGTGGCCGAGCCCGAGCGGCAGTTCCTCGGCGCAGCGGACCGGCCGGACGCTGCCCGGCCCGACCAGCAGCGGCGCCAGGTGCCCCCGGTTGACCACCTCCAGCCGGCCGGTGTCCGCGCGGTGCTGCACCAGTACCGCGGTGACGAACAGCTCGCCGTCCCCCGAGTGCTCCGCGTCCCGGCCCACCTGCCGGTCCAACTGGTCGGCCAGCTCGCCGAGTTCGGCGGTCTCGTGGGCGGCGACCCGGAACGCCCCGACCACGTCGGCGACGGTGCGGACGGCGTCCAGCCCCTTGCCCCGGACGTCGCCGAGCAGGATCCGGGTCCCCCAGCGGGTCTCCGCCACCTCGTACAGGTCGCCGCCCACCCCGACCTCGGCCTGCGCCGGGTGGTACAGCCCGGCGGCCCGCAGCCCGCCGGCCCGGGCCGGGACCGGGCGCAGCACGGTGTGCTGCAGTGTCTCCGCGACGGCCCGCACCCGGACCAGGTCACGGGCCTGCCGGCGCCGCTGCCGGGCCAGCCCCGCCCCGACCGCGCCCGCCAGCAGGGTGGCCAGGTACGTCCAGACGTGGTGCTGCTCGGTCAGGTGCCCGACCCGCAGGGCGAGCAGCGCCTGCAGCGCGACCGTCCCCACCGTCAGGACCGCGACCAGGGCCGGCCCCGCGCTGAACGCGACCACCACGGGAACGACGGTGAGCAGCACGCCCGCCGCGACCGAGGACGGGACCGCCCACTCCAGCGCCAGGTCGACGACCAGCAGCAGCACCGGCAGCAGCCGCACCCAGACGGGGGTGCGCAGCGCCTCGGCCATCGCGGCGGCCCACCGGTCGCCGGGGCGCCGGCCGGTCCCGCCCGCGCCTTCCGAGGCCGGGTCGGGCCGGTGGCGGGCCGCGGTGGGACGAGCTGCTCCGGCGGGGCGGCCCGGGACAGGGCGGGCGGTGGCGGCGGGGCGGGCTGCTGGGGCGGCGGACGCGGCCATCCGGACCTCCTCGGCGACGGGTGCGGCTGTCGGGTGCGGCTACGGTTCTCCCCCATCGTCGTCCCCGCCCCGGTCGGCCCACTGCGTGCCAAGGTCCCGACGGCCGGGGACCTTCGGCCCGTTCCGCCGCACCGCCGGGCGTGCCGTGAGCTGCGTCACCGGGTGGGCCGTGCGCTGCGTCACCGGGTGGTGGTGAGGGTGACGGGCAGGCGGCGGGGCCCGCGCAGCACCAGTCGTCCGCCGGGCGCGGCCGGACCGGCCTGGGCGAGTCCGGGGAAGCGGCGCAGCAGGGCGGGCAGCGCGGTGACGGCCTCCAGCTGGGCGAGCCGGGCCCCAGGCAGTAGTGCGGGCCGCTGCCGAAGCTGAGCGCCCGCGCGGGTGCCCGGCCGGGGGCGGTGGTGTCGAGGGCGGCGGTGTGGGAGGTAGCGGCGTCGGGGGCGGTGGTCTCGGGGGCGAAGCGGGCGGGGTCGAACTGCTCGGGGCGGGCGAAGCGGCGCGGGTCGCGGTTGGCGGCGCCGAGCAGCAGCAGGACGTCGGTGTGCCGGCCCACCGGCTCCCCGGCGACGGTGAGGCCGTCCGTCAGGGCGACCCGGGAGGTGAGCTGCACGGGCGAGTCGTGGCGCAGCACCTCCTCGGTGAACGGGGCCGGGTCGAGCGCGCCGGTGCGCAGCGCCTCGGCGGTGGCGGGTTCGGCGAGCAGCCGGACCAGCGCGTTGCCGATCAGGTTGCCGGTGGTCTCGAAGCCCGCGATCAGCAACAGGGCGAGGTTGGCGACCAGTTCGCGTGGCGAGAGCCGTCCCGGGTCGGCGTCCGCGACCGCGACCAGCGCGCTGACCAGGTCGTCCCGCGGGTCGGCGCGCCGCTCGGCGGTCAACCGGTCGAAGTACCCGGCGAGTTCGACGGCCGCACGGTCGGCGGCAGCCAGTTCGCTGTCCCCGTACATGGTCTCCAGCGTGACGGTCAGGTCGGCGGCCAGCGGCCGGAACAGGTGCCGGTCGGCCGCCGGGACGCCGAGCAGTTCGCAGATCACCCCGATCGGCAGCCGGAACGCGAACGCCTCCAGCAGGTCGACCGGCCGCTCCGGGTCGGCGGCGGCCGACTCGGCGAGCCGGTCGAGCAGTTCCTCGACGGCGGCGGTCACGGCGGGCGCGAGGGCGGCGACCCGGCGGGGCGTGAACACCGAGGCGATCAGCGAGCGCATCCGGCCGTGGTCGGGCGCGTTGCGCTGCAGCACGGACGGGGCCAGCAGGTACTTGCCCGGGTGGTCCAGGAAGTCCGGTTCCAGCTCGGCCCGCAGTCGGGCGTCCGCCACCCCGAACCCCGGGTGGCGCAGCACCTCGTCCGCCTCCTGGTACCCCGTCACCAGCAGCAGCGACCCGTCCACCGGCACCACCGGCCCGAACCCGCGCAACCGCTCGTACAGCGGGTACGGGTCGCGCCGTCCCGCCGTCCCCAGCAGTTCCCCGACGACCTCGGCCAGCTCCATCCCGCTCCCCCTCGTCCTGCGTACCGTCCCGGCAACGGCCCGGCGGCGCGCCCGGGTTCCCGGCGGACGGGCGCCCGTTAGGGTGGCCGGTCATGGAGATCTGGATCAACCCGCGGTGCAGCAAGTGCCGTACCGCGCAGCACGAACTGGACGCCGCCGGGGTGGAGTACACCGTACGCCGCTACCTGGACGACCCGCCGACCGCCGCCGAACTCACCGAGGTCCTCGGCCGCTTGGGCCTGGAACCCTGGGACGTCGCCCGCCTCGACGAGCCGACCGCCAAGGAACTCGGCCTGCCCGAGTGGCCCCGCGAGCCCGCCGACCGGGCCCGCTGGACGGCGGCCATGGCCGCCCACCCGATCCTGATCCAGCGCCCGATCATCACCGCCGACGACGGCTACACCGTGATCGGCCGCACCGAAGAAGCCCTCCGGGCCGTCCTGGACGACCACACCTGAGAGGCACGACCCTCGGGCACGCGCTGGGGAGCGAAGCTCCAACCAGGGGCCCGGGGAACGGCGGCGCCGAGTGGCTGGTGACCGACGGGCCGCGGGGCGCTACCCCGTTTCGGGCCGAAGGTCTTTCGGCCGACGCCCCGTAGCGCCCCACTGTGCCCCGGCGCACCGCCCCTCGGCCCCGCCGTTCCCCGGGCCCCTGATTACTCAGCGTCTGCCGCAAAGTTTCCCCAGCCCCTGAATGCCGTCTCGTGTGCCGCAGGGCTGTTCCTTGGTAGGTTCCGCCGGTGACGAGTCTTCTGTGCCCTCCGCTGCTGGAGCGCCTGCTGGGGGCCGAGCGGGTGCTGATCGCCGGGGCCGGTGGCGGGTTCGACGTGTACGCGGGACTGCCGATCGCCCTGGCACTGCACGCGGCCGGGCGGGAGGTGCACCTGGCGAACCTCTCGTTCAGCCACCGCTACGGCCTGGAGTCGGGCGCCTGGGTGGGCCCGCACCTGGCCCGGATCACGCCGGAGACCCGGGCCGCCGAACCGGCGTTCCCGGAACGGTCGCTGGCCCGCTGGCTGCACGGGCGCCAACTGCCGGACACCGTCTGGGCGTTCGCCTCCGTCGGGGTGAAGCCGCTGCGCGCGGCCTACCGCTCGCTGGTGCGGCGGCTCGGCGTGGACGCGATCCTGCTGGTGGACGGCGGGACGGACATCCTGCTGCGCGGCGACGAGGCCGGGCTCGGCACGCCGGAGGAGGACATGGCCTCGCTCGCGGCCGTCGCGGGGCTGACCACCGTTCCGACCCGACTGGTCGCCTGCCTCGGGTTCGGCATCGACGCCCACCACGGCGTCAGCCACAGCCTGGTGCTGGAGAACCTCGCCGCCCTGCAACGCGAAGACGGCTACCTCGGCGCGTTCTCGATCCCCGCCGACTCCCCCGAGGCCGCCGCCTACCTGGACGCCGTCGCCCACGCCCGCGCCGCCGACCCGGCCGGGGCCAGCATCGTGCAGGGGTCGGTCGCGGCGGCGCTGCGCGGGGAACCGGGCGACGCCGTCCTGGCCGAACGCACGGGCGGCGGCGACCTGTTCGTCAATCCGCTGATGGCGCTGTACTTCGGCGTCACGGTCGAGGCCCTGGCCGCCCGGCACCTGTACCTCGACCGACTGGCGGGCACCGGCACCGTCCGGGAGATCGCCTCGGTGATCGCCGACTTCCGCGAGGACCTGCCCCGGCAGCGCCCGGCCCGGCCGTTCCCGCACTGACCCGGCACACCGGCTCAACGTCACCGGTCCGACGTCAGCGGGCGAGCCGGGCCCGGGCGGCGGGGGTCACCGGGGCGAAGAAGTTGACCAGGTTGCCGTCCGGGTCGCGGACCAGCAGCGAGCGGTTGCCCCAGGGCAGGGTGGCCGGGCCGCTGACGGGGGTGGTGCCGGCGGCGGCCAGCTGGGCGGCCAGCAGGTCGACGTCCTCGACCAGGAACTCCACGATCGCGCTGCGGTTGGCGGCGGGCTCGGCCGCGCCGGGGGCGAACAGCGGGACGGTGCGGACGCTGCCGATCGCCAAGGTCCCGGCGGGGGTGCGGAGTTCGGCGAAGTCGGGGGTGGGGCGGTCGGCGGTCAGGCCGGTGGCGTGCTGGTAGAAGGCGACCAGGCGGTCGACGTCGGCGGTGATCAGGCGGACAGAGACGAGGTTCATGGCGGGGGCTCCCGTGCGGTGGTTCCGGTGCGGTCGGGTCCGACGCTAGGCCGAATACCGGACGGAATCCGCCCGGTATTAGCCCGCCGTTCGTCCGGTACACCCCGGCGCACACCCGGTACTCGCCCGGCACACGCCCGGCTCCGGAGGAGAATGGCGCCATGACCCGCCCGGCGAGCCGCCTGCTGACCCTGCTGGAGCTGCTGCAGTCCGGCGGCGTCCGGACCGTCGCCGAGCTGGCCGAGCACCTGGCGGTGGACGGGCGGACCGTCCGCCGGTACGTCGCGCAACTGGTCGAGCTGGACCTGCCGGTGGAGTCGGTGCGCGGCCGGCACGGCGGCTACCGGCTCGCCCCGGGGCACCGGATGCCGCCGCTGATGCTCACCGACGAGGAGGCGCTGGCGGCACTGTTCG
Organism: Kitasatospora sp. NPDC088134; assembly: GCF_044741705.1. Taxonomy (NCBI): domain Bacteria; kingdom Bacillati; phylum Actinomycetota; class Actinomycetes; order Kitasatosporales; family Streptomycetaceae; genus Kitasatospora; species Kitasatospora sp. NPDC088134. Next base: position 28,459 of record NZ_JBIUTD010000040.1, read on the forward strand.
GGCTGGCGGCCGCGCACCGGGCCGGGCTGTCGGCGGCCTCGGGGACGGCGGGCGGGACGGCCGCCGCGAAGATCCGGCGCGTCCTGCCCCGGCGGCTCGCGGCCCGGCTGGACGCCCTGCTGGAGGCGGTGGCGTTCACCGCCGCGCCCGCGCCCGCCCCGGCGCCCGACCCGGAGGTGCTGCTGACCGTCGCCGACGCGGTGCGCCACCGCCGCCCGCTGGCCTTCCACTACACCTCCGCCGACGGGCGCGGCAGCGAGCGCTCGCTGCTGCCGTACGGGCTGGTCGCGCACGCGGGCCGCTGGTACCTGACGGGGTGGGACACCGCCGCCGGCGCCGAGCGGCTGTTCCGGCTGGACCGGCTGGCCGCGCCCCGTCCGCTGCCGGGCACCTTCGCCGCGCCGGGCGGCCCCGACCCGGCCACCCGGGTGCTGCGCGCGCTGGCAAGGGCGCCGCACCGCCACCGGGTGCGGCTGCGCGTCCGGGCCGACGCCGAGCTGATCGGCGCGCACGTCCCGGCGGGACTGGCCGTGGTCTCCGGGCCGGACGCCGAGGGCTGGCGCACCGTCGAACTGCGGGTCGCCGCACTCGACTGGCTCCCAGGGGTGCTGGCGTCCCTGGACCGGCCGTTCCGGATCGAGGAGCCTGCCGAACTACGCCGTTTGGTGAGTGAGTTGGCCGAACGACTGGCCGAGTCGACTGCCGAACCCGACAGTTGACCTTCCATCAGCCCTTGCGGGCCGCCGCGACGATCTTCGCCGTGGTGTGGAAGAACCGCGAAGTCGCCTGCCCCCGGTAGGACTTGGGGAAGGCGGTGGCCGGATTCCCGTTCAGTCGCCCGTTGCGCACGTGCATCACCACGAACGCGGCGTCCGCCGTGGCGCCGATCATCTCCCAGTCACCCTTCGGTGAGACGGCGGGCAGCTCGACGCCCTCGGGCAGCGGCTCGGAGAGGAACAGCACGCACAGCCGCTTGTCCTCGCCGGGCTCGACCCCCGCGAACGGGTCCAGCGCGAGCAGCGCCTCGACCTCCTCGACCGTCCGCAGCATCACCGGCACCGGCCAGCCCAGCCCCTCCGCGAGCCCGGCCTCGATCCGCGCGGTCAGCGCCGCCCGGTCGGTCTCCGCCGTCCGGAAGAAGACGTTCCCGCTCTGGATGTACGTCCGCACGTCCGCCAGCCCCAGCCCGACGAACAGTTCCCGCAGCCGGTCCATCCTCACCGTCCGGCCACCGACGTTGACCGCCCGCAGGAAGGCGATGTAGGTCTCCATGCGGGCGAGTGTAGAACGGTCCGCCGACACCGGCCCGGGGCGTGCTGCTCACGTCCCGGACCGGCCTGCTGCGGGGGTCTACTGGGCGGACGGTCCCCAGAGCAGGTCGGTGCAGCGGGCGTAGGTGTCGCGCCAGTGCGGCCAGTGGCGGGCGGTCTCGTCGTCGCAGTCGGCGAGCAGCCGCTCGACCTGGGCCGGGTCGACGCCCTCCAGCAGCCACACCAGGGCGTCGGAGGAGGCCGGGCCGTCGGCGGAGCGGAGCAGGTCGAGCAGTTCGGGCAGGGTGCCGATCCGCGAGCCGGGCGGGAAGACGCCGGCCATCCGGGGCAGCAGCTGGCGCTCCTCGATCCGCAGGTGGGTCTCGACCCGGGCGGCGAGCTCCTCGACCGCGTAGGAGACCGGCCAGGCGCTGGCGGGGTCGCGGGTGGCGATGCCGACCAGGGTGGTGGTGCGGGTGAAGCACTGGTCGAGGTTGTGGTGGTCGGACTCCAACCAGTTGAGCAGCAGCCGCAGTTCGGGGGCGAAGCGGCGCAGCACCGGCCAGAGCCGGGTGTCCTGCTGCTCGTGGTGGCAGGTGACCATGGCGGTGACGAAGTCCCAGTGCCGCTTGAGCGCCCGGGCGGACTCGAAGTCGTCGGGCTGGAGCAGCCGCAGGGCCTGCGGGAGGCGGGCGAGGTCGCGCCGGACGGCGGCGTGCACCAGGCGCAGTCCGGCGAACGGGATCGGCTCGACCGCCGGGGCGGTGGGCTCGACGGCCCGCTGGGCGGGGATCGCGGGGACTACGGGCAGCAGGTGACGGGACATGGCGCTCTCTTCACGACTGGCTGGGGCTGGCCGGAGCGGGGGGCCGCGGCGCGGCACCCCGGTCCAGTACTCCGGTTCACGGCTCCAGGGTGACCCCAGTGCATCAGGGGCGAATGAACGACCGATTGATGCGCAGGTCAGCGCGTTCCAGCCCCGGTCGCGGCCACTTTCCGAAGATCACCCACGACCGTCCGTGATCAGTCGGCCTCGGGCCCGGCGGTGTTGGCGGAGAGCCACTCCAGGGTGTTCGGGATCATCTTCTTGAAGTCGGAGGTGAGGTGCTTGCCGCCGGGCTGCTCGTAGTACTCGACGGTGGTGGGCGCCTTGGCCTTGGCCACCCAGTTCTTCACCAGCTTGATCTCGTACGGGTTGGCGCCGCCCGCGGTGGCGAGCATCTTGACGTCGGCGGTGCCGGCCCCGATCAGCTGGTCGGGGCTGTTGGCCAGGCGCTCCTGCTCGTGGCCCTTCCAGAGCGGCGAGTCGGGGTTCCAGTAGCCGTCGATCGGCACCGCGGCCCGGAACACGTCGGGGTGCTGGAGGGCGAGCTTGGCGCTGCAGAACGCGCCGGTGGAGGCGCCCATCACGGACCAGCCGTCCCGGCCCTTCACCGTGCGGAAGTTGGCGCGGACGAAGTCCGGGATGTCCTGGGACATCCAGGTGCCGATCTTCGGCTGGCCGGGGATGTCGGCGCACTCCAGCGCCTTCGCCTCGTTGGAGTCCAGGTTCTGCACCGGCATGATCATGATGAACGGGTGGGCCTTGCCCTCGGCCACCAGCTGCTGGTTGACCTCCTGGATCGGCAGCTGGTTGTCCGTCCAGGTGTTGTAGCCGGCGCTCTGCCCGCCCGCGTACAGGGTGAGCACCGGGAAGCCGGTCTTCGCGTACTTCGGGTCGTTGTACTGCGGTGGCAGCCAGACCCAGACCTTGCCGCTCACCCCGGACTTCGGGCCGGCCACGGTGGTGACCAGGATCGGCCCGGCGCCGGTGTCGCGGGCCTTGCTGAACTGCGCGGCCGGGCCGGTCGGCAGCAGCACCTTGGACGGCTTGGACGGGGACGGCGGCGCGGACGACGGGCTGCCGCTCGCGGAGCCGGAGGCGCCGCCCTGGCCGGTGGAGATCGCCGCCCGGGCGTCGTTCGCGCCGCCGCCGGAACTGCCGCACGCGGCGAGCGGGACGGCGAGGGCGAGCAGGGCGGCGGCCGCCAGCGGGCGGCGGGCGGCGGCGGATCGGGGCTGCGGCAGCACGGTCGGTCTCTCCGGGCGGGGGCCGGCCCGGCGGCCGGGTCCGAGCCCTGTTCAGTGGCGGTCCGGGGCGGCCTCGCTCTGGTCACCGGCAGCCCCGGGATCGGCCCTCCGCCGCGGTGTGCGAACGTCCGGCCATCCGGGATCTTACGACGTGCGGGAGACACCCCCGGTTGCGGCGGGTCCGGCTGCCCGCCGGTCGGCGGGGGTCGCTCCGGCCGACCGGCGGGGGTCGGGCACGGAGAGCGACGGGCAGGGGCGGAGCGGGCCACGGCGCGGACGGCGACCTGCGGCTTTGGAGGGTCCTCCTACTGACGGGCGGCCCGGCCGCGGCGATCATGGGGCTCCGGACCGACCGAGGAGTGTGCGCGTGTCCCAGCAGGTTGCCGTGATCACCGGGGCGGGCAGCGGCGTCGGCCGCGCCGTGGCCCGCGAACTCGCCTCGGCCGGCTGGCGGCTGGCCCTGGTCGGCCGGCGGCCCGGGCCGCTGGCGGAGACCGCCGCCGGGCTCGGCCCGGACCGGGCGCTGGTGCTGCCCGCCGACGTCACCGACGAGCGGCGGGTGGAGGAGGTGTTCGACGCCGTGGCGGCGCACTTCGGCCGGCTCGACCTGCTGTTCAACAACGCCGGGACGTTCGGCCCGACCGCCCCGGTGGAGGAGGTCGCGGCGGCGGACTGGCGGGCGGTGCTGGACCTCAACCTCACCGGCGCCTTCCTGTGCGCCCGGGCCGCCTTCCGCCGGATGAAGGAGCAGGACCCGCAGGGCGGCCGGATCGTCAACAACGGCTCGGTCTCGGCGCACGCGCCGCGCCCGCACGCGATCGCCTACACCGCGTCCAAGCACGCCGTCACCGGCCTGACCAAGGCGCTCTCGCTGGAGGGCCGCCCGTACCGGATCGCCTGCGGGCAGCTGGACATCGGCAACGCGGCCACCGACATGACGGCGGCGATGTCCACCGGGGTCCGGCAGGCGGACGGGCGGACCGCGCCGGAGCCGGTGATGGACGTCGCGGACGTGGCCCGGACGGTGCGCCACATGGCGGAGCTGCCGCTGGAGGCGAACGTGCAGTTCGCCACGGTGCTGGCCACCGCCATGCCGTACATCGGCCGCGGCGGCGTCGACGGGGCGTCAGCTGTGCCAGGTGTCGTTCAGCGCGACCTTGCCACCGGCCGGGACGGTCGCGGTGCGGTTGGCGCCGCTCTCCCAGGTGACGGTCCCGGCGGCGTCCTTGCGGAAGTACTTGTACTGGATCGCGGTGCCGGCGCCGATCGCCACGTCCAGCTTCCAGACGGGGTAGGCGGCCGAGGAGAGCGGCAGGGCCTTCGCGGTGTCCCAGCCGCCGAGTTCGGCGGCGTCGCCGACCACGTAGATGTTCTGGCCGACCACGGTGGTCGCGTTGACCGCGAAGGAGGCGCCGGTGGCGACGGGGGTCGCGCTGGCGGTCGGGGTCGGGGTCGGGCTCGCGGTGGCGCACGGGTCGCCGCTGCCGACCGCGCCGTCCTTGACGGTCACGTTGCCGGTGCCCAGGGCGTAGTTGGCGCCGTTGTTGTTGTCCCAGGTGCCGCTGCCGTTGTTGAAGGTGGCGGCGAGCCCGGTCGCGGTGCCGAGGTCGACGGTCTTCTTCACCCAGCCGGTGCAGGCCGCGGCCATCGCCACGCCGGGGGCGGTGGTCCAGCTGCCGCCGGTGGGCGCCCAGTGCAGGTCGTAGGCCGCCCAGTTCTTGTCGGTCGAGTAGAAGACGGTGGCGCTGTTGCCCCCGGCCGGGGAGGTCGGCGTGGGCGTCGGCGTGGCGGTGCTGCTGCCGCCGGCGCCGACGTAGAGCGCCACGGCCTCGCCGGAGGCGACGGTGGCGGTGAACTTCCCGTCCGCGCCGACGGTGTAGGTCGGGCCGGTGCAGCCGCCGTTCACCGGGTCGCCGTGCTGGACGTCGCAGTAGCTGCCGGCCGGCAGCGAGGTCTGGAAGGTCTGGGTGATCGCGCCGGACTCCCGGTTGATCGCCACGTAGCCCTTGCTGCCGCGGCCGAAGCCGATCGCGTTGTTGCCGTTGGACCACCAGTTGGTGAGGCCGGTGCCGGAGACCGCGTTGCGGAAGCCGACCATGTTGGCGACCTGCCGCCAGGCGTGGGTGCAGTTCCAGCCGTCCTGGTAGCAGGCGTTGACGGTGCCGCCGTTCGGCGGGCCGTCGTCGTTGGAGCTGAACGCGTAGCCGGAGTAGACGTTCGGCGAGCCGTACGGGTTCGCCAGCATGAAGACGTTGGCCAGCGTGTAGGCGGAGCCGTACTTGTAGTTGAGGGTGGAGCCGTTGCGCTCGGTGTCCCAGTTGTCGACGAAGGTGCGGGCCTGGGCGGAGCCGAGCAGGCCGCTGCCCCAGCTCTGCAGGTCGGCCAGCCTGCCGCCGTTGAAGGCGCTCTTCAGCCAGGTGCCGGAGCGGAACTCGTCGACGTCGCCGTTGCCGGTGTACTCGGCGGGCTGGATCGGCTCGCCCGCGCCGTAGATGACCTCCTGCACCCAGTACGCGTTCGGGTTGCTCATCTTCGCCTTGATGGCGCCGAGTTCGCCCGCGTCGATGTGCTTGGCGGCGTCGATCCGGAAGCCGTCCACGCCGAGCGAGAGCAGGTCGCTGAGGTAGTTGGCGATGGTCTGCTGGACGTACGTGGAGCCGGTGTTGAGGTCGGCGAGGTTGACCAGTTCGCAGTTCTGCACGTTGGAGCGGTCGCTGTAGTTGCTGATCGCCTGGCGGCAGGAGTGGAAGTCCTGGTCCTGGTAGTAGCCGGGGTAGTTGTACTTGGTGTAGTTGGTGCCGCCGGTGCCGGTGCCGCTGCCCGCGCTCATGTGGTTGACCACCGAGTCGGCGATCACCTTGACGCCGGCCGCGTGGCAGGTGCTGACCATGTTCTGGAAGGAAGCGCGGTCGCCGAGCCGGCCGGCGATCTTGTAGCTGACGGGCTGGTAGGAGGTCCACCACTGGGCGCCCTGGATGTGCTCCTGGGGCGGGGAGACCTCGACGAAGCCGTAGCCCTTGGGGCCGAGGGTGTCGGTGCAGGCCCTGGCCACCGAGTCGAACTTCCACTCGAAGAGGGTGGCGGTGACGTCCTTGGTGCCGGGCGGGGTGGCGGTGGCCGTCGGGGCGAGGGTCAGGCCCGCGCCGATCGAGAGTCCGAGCGCGGCGAGCGCGGTGCTGGCGGCGGCGAGGCGCCGTCCGGGGGCGGAGACGGGCAAGGGAGCACTCCTGGGGGAAGCCCGGACCGCGGGCGCAGGGCGCGGAACGGGAGGCGGCTGGGTGGGGGGCCGCGACGGCGCCGGTGGTGCCGTCAGCGCGACGGGGAACGGTCGCTACTGCAAGTCCCTGCAAAGGCGTTGAAACTTGCTGGAAACTTTCAGTGGCATGACCATAGGGTCCGCCCGGGCACCCGTCAAGAGTCCCGGAGCCGGGCACGGCAACGGCCCCCGCCCCGGTGGAAAGGGGCGGGGGCCGCAGTGGCCCTGACCTGCCGTCAGACGGCGTCGGGGCCGCGCTCCCCGGTGCGGACCCGGACGATGGTGTCCACCGGCACCGCCCAGACCTTGCCGTCGCCGATCTTGCCGGTGCGGGCGGCGGCCACGATCGCCTCCAGCACCCGCTCGGCGTCCTCGTCCTCGACCACGACCTCGATCCGCACCTTCGGCACCAGGTCGATCCGGTACTCGGCGCCCCGGTAGACCTCGGTGTGCCCGTGCTGCCGCCCGTAGCCGCTGGCCTCGGTGACGGTCAGTCCGTGCACGCCGAGCTCCTGCAGCGCGGTCTTGACCTCGTCCAGCTTGAACGGCTTGACGACGGCGGTGATCAGCTTCATGCGGGGCGGGTCCTGTCGGAGGCGGGCGCACCGTGCGGGTGCACGCTGGCGTGGGCGGTGGCGGAGCCGAGGCCCAGGACGCCGTGATCGTACGCGGTCTCGGCGTGCACGGCGAGGTCCAGGCCGGTGCGCTCGTGCTCGGGGGCGGCCCGGAAGCCCATCACCCGGTCGATCGCCCGGCCGATGCCGTACGTCATGCCGAACGCGTACCCGGCCACCACCAGCACCGCGACCAGCTGCTTGCCGCCCTGGGCGAGTCCGCCGCCGTGCAGCAGCCCGGCGGGGCCGCCGGTCATCACGGCGGTGGCGAACACGCCGATCAGCAGGGTGCCGATGACGCCGGCCACGAAGTGCACGCCGACCACGTCGAGCGAGTCGTCGTAGCCGAAGCGGAACTTCCAGCTGACGGCGTAGCAGCAGACCACGCCCGCGGCCAGGCCGATCACCAGCGCGCCGAGCAGGTCGACGCTGCCGCAGGAGGGGGTGATGGCGACCAGGCCGGCCACCGCGCCGGAGGCGGCGCCGAGCGTGGTGGCGTGGCCGTCGCGCCGCTTCTCCACCACCAGCCAGCCGAGCAGGCCGGTGCAGCCCGCGGCCTGGGTGTTGAGGACCGCGGCGGCGGCGAGGCCGTTGGCGCCCAGCGCGGAGCCGCCGTTGAAGCCGAACCAGCCGAACCAGAGCAGGCCCGCGCCGAGCAGCACCAGCGGCAGGTTGTGCGGGCGCATGGCCTCCTTCCGGAAGCCGAGGCGGGGGCCGAGCAGCAGCGCCAGGGCGAGGCCGCTGGCGCCGCAGTTGACCTCGACCACGGTGCCGCCGGCGAAGTCGAGGGCGCCGAGGTACTTGAGGATCCAGCCGTCGGGGGCGAACACCCAGTGCGCGACGGGGACGTAGACCAGCAGCGTCCAGACCGCGGTGAAGGCCACCCAGGAGCCGAACCTGGCCCGGTCGGCGATGGCGCCGGAGATCAGCGCGGCGGTGATGATCGCGAAGGTCAGCTGGAAGGTGGCGAACAGCAGGGTGGGGACGTGCCCGGTGAGGCTGCGCGGGGTGATCCCGGCCATGCCGAGGTGGTCGAGCGAGCCGATCAGGCCCCAGCCGGCGTCGGGGGCGAACGCCAGGCTGTAGCCGGCCAGCAGCCAGACCACGGTGACCACGGCGATCGAGACGAAGCTCATCATGATCATGTTGAGCACGCTCTTGGTGCGCACCATGCCGCCGTAGAACAGCGCGAGGCCCGGGGTCATCAGCAGGACGAGCGCGGTGCAGGCCAGCAGCCAGGCGGTGTCGCCGCTGTCCGGGGTGGGTGGGGAGTCAGCGAGGAGCATGCGGGGAGTGTCGCCGGGCCGGATTTCGCTCCGCCGTCACGGGTGTTTCCGGGGTGTTTCGTGTTGCCCGCGCGTTTCCGGGACCTCACCGTCCGGACATCCGGCCGCCGGGCCGGGGACGTGCCGGGGCCCGGCAGCCGGAGCGGCTGCCGGGCCCGGGCCCTGAGGGTGCGTCAGCTGGTCTGGATCGCGGTGTCGTCGATCACGAAGGAGGTCTGCAGCGAGGAGTCCTCGACCGCGTTGAACTTCACCGTGACGCTCTGGCCCGCGTAGGCCGACAGGTCGATGCTCTTCTGGGCGTAGCCGGTGGCGGCGTTGACGTTCGAGTACGTGGCGACCGAGGTGCCGTTGACGGTCACGGTCAGCTTGTCGTACGCGGTCGTGCCGGTCTCGGCGGTGTCGATGTGCAGCCAGTAGCTCAGCGTCGCCTTGCAGCCGGCCGGGATGGTGACGGTCTGCGAGACGCTGTCGGTGTGGGCGGAGCCGTAGCCGTCCATCCACGCCTTCCAGGTGCCGCCGTGCGCGGCCTGGGAGGAGGAGTTGTCGACCACGCCGGAGGAGGCGGTCCACGGCGCGGCGGTGCCGGTCTCGAAGCCGGGGTTGCCGAGCAGCTGCGCCGGGGTGCAGCCGCCGCCGCCACCGGAGGTGACGGTCCAGGTGAAGGAGGCGGTGCCGGTCTTGTTGGCGGCGTCCTTCGCGGTGACGGTCACGTTGTAGGTGCCGGCCGCGGTGGCGGTGCCGGTGATCTTGCCGGTGGAGGCGTTGATCGACAGGCCGGTGGGCAGGCCGGTGGCCGAGTAGCTGAGCGGCGCGGTGCCGCCGGTGGCCGCGATCTGCAGGTTGACCGTGCCGTTCAGCGCGGTCGACTGGTTGCCGGGGCTGGTGACGGTCGGGCCGCCGGTGCTGGGCAGCGAGCCGACGTTGACGGCCGCCCAGGCGGTCGCGGTGGCGTTGTACTCGGCCGAGTTGGCCCCGTACAGGTCGGTCGCGGCGGACAGCATGCCGGCCCGGGCGCTGGCGTAGTTGGTGGTGGAGGTCCAGTAGGTGGTCAGCGCGCGGTACCAGATCGCGGCGGCCTTGTCCCGGCCGATGCCGGTGACGGTGATGCTGTTGACGGTCGGCGAGTTGTAGGAGACGCCGTTGATCACCTTGGCGCCGCTGCCCTCGGACAGCAGGTAGAAGAGGTGGTTGCCGACGCCGGACGAGTAGTGCACGTCCAGGTTGCCGACGCCGCTGTACCAGGAGTCGGCCGAGGAGCTGTCCTTGGAGGGCTTGTCCATGTACCGCAGCGGCGTGCCGTTGCCGTTGATGTCGATCAGCTCGCCGATCAGGTAGTCCGGGTTGTCCTTGGGCAGGTTCGCGTAGAACTCGACCATGGTGCCGAACACGTCCGAGGTGGACTCGTTCAGGCCGCCGGACTCGCCCGAGTAGTTCAGGCCGGCCGTGTTGGAGGTGACGCCGTGCGTCATCTCGTGGCCCGCGACGTCGAGTTCGGTCAGCGGGTGGGTGTTGCCGGAGCCGTCGCCGTAGGTCATGCAGAAGCAGGTGTCGTCCCAGAACGCGTTGACGTAGTTGCTGCCGTAGTGGACCCGGCTGAACGCGCCGTTGCCGTCGTTGCGGATGCCGTTGCGGCCGAAGGTGTTCTTGTAGTAGTCCCAGGTCATCGAGACGCCGTAGTGGGCGTCGACGGCCGCGGACTCCTTGTTGGAAGCGGTGCCGTCGCCCCAGCTGTCGGTCGACTTGGTGAACAGGGTGCCGTTGCCGCTGGTGCCGTTGTTCAGGTTGGTGGTGTACATGTTGCCGCGGGTCGGGTCCTTCATCTGGTACGTCGACCCGGACAGCGAGGTGCCGATGGTGACGTTGCCGACGAAGACGCCGTTGCCGGTGCCGGTCTGCACGCCCTCGAACTTGTTGATCACGTCGCCGGTGGTGGCGTCGGTGATCACGTGCAGCTTGCTCGGGGTGCCGTCGGCCTCGACGCCGGAGACCACGGTCTCCCAGGCCAGCCGCGGGTTGTTGTCGGCGGCCCAGACCACCAGGCGGGGCGCGGTCTCCAGGGCGGAGCCCGACTGCGCGGCGAGCGCGGTGGCCTGGCCCTTGGCGGCGGCCAGCTTCGGAGTGGTGGACAGGCCGGTCAGCGCGGCCGTGGAGGCCCGGTCGACGCCCTTGGTGGTGCCGTTGGCGGCCTGGTGGACGACCAGGTCGCCACCGAGGACGGGGAGTCCGTTGTAGGTGCGCTCGTACCGGAAGTGCTGGGTGCCGTCGGCGTCCTTGAACGCGTCCTTCACGACCAGCTTCTCGGCGGAGCCCAGGCCCAGGTTCTGCGCGAACTGCGCGGAACGCGTGCCCGCGTCGGAGATCAGCTGGGCGTGCCCGGCGGCGGCCTGCTGGTCCGCGACCTGGGCTCCGGCGGCGGGCGCGGCGGGGGCGGCCTGGGCCACCGCCACCGGGATCGCGGTGACCAGCAGGGCCGTGGTGGCGGCCAGGGCGGCCATGCTCACGCGGGCATGCGTGTAGCGAGACATGCGGGACTCCTTTACCGACCGTCGCGGGGTCACGAGCGGTGGAGAGAATCTGGCCGCGGTTGCGGCGCAGCGGGGGCCCCTTGCCGCCGGTTCGCGGCGCGGGGTGCGGTGCACGTGCGCGGTTCAGGGCTGCGGGCTGCCGGTGGCCTGGGGAGGGCTCCACCGGCGGGTGTTGGGGCTACCTGTCCGTCCGCAACCGGGGGAATCCTGGCAGCAAAGGCCGGGCGAATGACAGATGCATGCCACTGAATGACCGATTAATGACCGCGCCACGACTCGGCCAACAGCTGTTCAACCGCCGCTCATGGTCCGGCAGGTGGGACGCCGTCGACGGGGCCCCCACCGGCACCCGGCCGCGAGGGGCGATTTTCGGCCAATGCGGCAAGGGGCCCCACCCGGAGGTGAGGCCCCTGTTACCGCGGGGAAACCATCAGTTCTGGACGTACACCGCCACCGTCCGGCCCGGCACCGTGAAGGTGCCCGTGGCCGGGTCGAAGGCCGCCTGCTTCACCACCGGGTCGGCGCCCTTCGCCTGGACCTTGTGCAGCTCCTGGCGGGTGCCGCGGAGCGCCGCCACGGTCTGGGTCTGCGCGGTCGGCGTGGCGTTGAAGACCACCGTGAGACCCTTCTCGGCGCCCTTCAGCCCGGTGCCGTCGAGGTGCATGGTGATCACGCCCGGGTTCTCCCCCGCCGTGCCGGACAGCGGGAAGGACAGCCGGCGCTGCACCTCGGCCGCGCTCGACAGCGCGAACAGCGGCGAGGACTGACGGATCCTCAGGAACTGCTGGTAGATCGCGGTCGAGCTGCCCGTCTCGTTGCAGCCCGCCCGCAGCTTCGGGTCGGCCAGCAGCTGCTTGGCCCGGTCCCACATCGCCTTGTTGTCGGCGGCCATCGGCAGGCCGCGGCCCCAGCCGTTGCCCTGCGTGCAGTCCCAGGAGATCGCGTTGAACCAGTCGCCGGAGTCGAAGGAGTTGGCGTCGAGCGACTTGGAGCGCAGCAGGTCGCTGCCGGCCTGGGCGAAGCCCGGGCCCTGGCTCAGCGCGGTCAGCGACAGGCCGAGCGCCTGCATCCGGGCCCGGTCGGCGGGCGAGGTGCCCTGCGGCAGCTTGTAGGCCAGCGCGTCGTACAGGTCGGCGTTGTCGTGCGCGTCCAGGTACTCGACGGCCTCGCCGGGGTTGGCCGCGTAGCCGGTCGGCGAGCCGTTGTAGTCGACGCCGGCGCCGGTGACGGCCTTCCCGGCGCTGTCGGTGAACCCGTAGCCCGCCAGGTTGCCGGTCAGGCCGACCTTGATCTGGTCCATCTGGTGCAGCAGTCGGGCCTTCTGCTCGGCCGGGGTGCCGTTGTCCGCCGAGCCGTTCGGGTCGGTGAACAGGCCGGAGGCGAAGCCCTGCTGCGGGGCCGAGGAGAGCATGAAGTTGCCGCCCCGCCCGGCGTCCCTGATCCGGTCGTTGAAGGTGGCGATGCCGGTTCCGGCCATGTTGGCCTGGGTGGCCTGGACGAACCGGGCGTCGTTGGCGACGGTGCCGAAGTTCCAGCCCTCGCCGTACAGGAAGACGTCCTTGCCGCTGACGCCGTCCTTCTGCGGGGTCAGCGCGCGCAGCGCGGACTGCACGTCCAGCATGGTCGACTTCGGGTCCAGGCCCATCAGGTCGAACCGGAAGCCGTCCACCCGGTACTGCTTGGCCCAGCCGACCACCGAGTCGACGACCAGCTTGTTCATCATGGCGTGCTCGGGCGCGGTGTCGGCGCAGCAGGAGTCGGTGGTGACCTTCCCGCTGTCGCTCAGCCGCTGGTAGTAGCCCGGAACGACCTTGTCGAGCACCGACCTGTCGTCCTGCCCGGCGGCCGCGGTGTGGTTGTAGACCACGTCCAGCACCACCCGCAGGCCCGCCTCGTGCATGGCCTGCACCATCTCGCGGAACTGCACGGTCCGCGCCGTCCCGTTCGGGTCGGTGGCGTAGGAGCCCTCGGGGACGTTGTAGTGCAGCGGGTCGTAGCCCCAGTTGTAGGCGTCGTCGGCCTGCACGGCGGCCACGCACTCCTGCTGCTGGTCCGAGTCGGCGGGCAGCGCGGCCAGGTCGCAGGCGGGGAGCTTCTGGTCGGCCCGGTTCTCCCGGATGGTGGCGATGTCGAAGGTCGGCAGCAGGTGAACGGTCGTCACCCCGGCCTTGGCCAGCTCCTTCAGGTGCTGCATGCCCGCGGACTTCGACCGGGTGAACGCCAGGTACGTGCCGCGCTCGTCGGCGGGCACGGTGCTGTCGGCCGCCGAGAAGTCCTGCACGTGCAGCTCCTGGATCTGCTGCTGCGTCGCCGGGATCGCCTCCGGGCTGCGGTGCCGGTCCCAGCCCTTGGGCTTGGTCGCGTCGGCGGACAGGTCCGCCACCAGGCTGCGCTTCGAGTCGGTCGACAGCGCGGTCGAGTACGGGTCGGTGACGGTGTTCACCACGTTCTGCCCGACGCTCGGCGCCCAGACCTTCACCTGGTACAGGTAGTACCTGCCGTCCAGCTCCTCGGCGTCCTTCGTCAGCGACCAGACGCCCGACGCCTCGTCACGCTTCAGCGGGACGGTCTTCGGGCTGCCGCCGGTGGCCTCGTCGAACAGCTGCACCGACACCTCGGTCGCGGTCGGCGCCCAGAGCGAGAGCGTCACCTTGCGCCGGTCGCGGTCGAACCAGCCGTGGCCCTTCTGCACCGAGTACACCGGGCCGAGCTGCGCGGTCGCCGCCTTGGCCGCGTACAGGTCGTCCAGCACGCCGGGGATCTGCACGCCGGTGGCCGCCAGCGCGGCGCCGTTGGGCAGGTGCTCGGTGAAGACCAGCTGGCTGCGGAGCGCGGCGGTGATCCGGCCGGCGTCGCGCGGGTCGACGGTGAAGGCCCGGTACCCGGCCAGGTGCGGGAACTTCGCCTTCTGCGCGTCGGTCAGCCCGGCGGCCGGGTTCAGCCGGAGCCAGTGGCCGGGCTTGGACAGCACGCCCTTGTCGACGGTCAGCCCGCCCGCGGGGTCGTAGATCAGCTGGGCGCTGGTGCCGCCCTTCAACTGGGCGTCCGCCGCACCGTAGTTGGCCGGAACCACCACGGTCCGCGCGTCGATCCACTGGGCCTTGGCCGAGCCCAGGTCGAGCTGCGAGGAGGTGCCGCCGGCCTGCGGCAGCAGGTAGCCCTCCTGGCCGCCGATGACCCACACCTCGCGGCCGGAGGCGGCGAAGTTCAGCGACTGGTCCTGCGGCAGGTCCTTGTCGCCGCCGTTGTGGATGATGTAGCTGAGGCTGGTCGCGCCCGCCGCCAGCGGCACCTCGAAGACCGCGCCGAACGCGTCCTGCCGGGCCGGCAGCAGCGGGTTGCCCCAGTCGGTGGGCGTGGCCGCGCCGGTCCAGTCGTGCAGGCCCCAGCCGGCGTAGTTCCCGTCGGCCCGCCGGTAGTGGATGACCGCCTTGCCCTCGGGCACCGGCTGCGCCCCGTCCGGGTTCGCGGTCCGGACGGCGGCGTCGCCCTCCTTGATCCACACCTCGCCGGTGGCGGAGATGTCGATGTGCCGGTCCTGGTCGACGTCCTTGGTCCCGTTCTTCTCCACCACGAACCCGACGTCGGACGCCCCGCCCTTCAGCTTCACGTACGCGAACGCGCCGTAGGCGTCCCGCCCGACGAAGCCGTGCCCGGCCGGCCAGGTGGTCGACTCGCCGTCGGCGATGTCGCCCCAGGTGTAGAGGTTCCAGCCGTCGTAGTCGTTGTCCTTGCGCTGGTAGTGCACCACCGCGTAAGGCCGCGAGACCGCGCTCGGCACCGGGGTGGCGGGCTGCTGCCCGGTGGTGAACTGCCCGGTGGCGGAGGCCAGTCGGCCCGCCGAGTCCTCGACCACGGCCTTGAACCGCACCACCGTGCCGGGCGCGACCCCGCCGAGGTCCTGGGTCACCTTGTCCACGCCGTTGTCGGCGGTGCCGAGCGTCTTCCACTCGCCGTCCCCGGCCTGCGCGGCGAAGGTCACCCGGTGGAATCCGCCGCCGGGCACGCTCGCGCCCAGCGTGGCCGTGCCGTACGCGCCGTCGGCGGGCGCGTTCACGGTGATCGACGGGCCGTCGGCGGGCTTGGCCGGCTTGTGCGCCGCCTTCAGCACCACCGAGGACATCGCCGGGACGGTGACCGTCACCTTGCCGTCCGCGCCGCTGGTGACCCTGCCCTTGAAGCCGTACAGGCCGTCGAAGTCCATGCCCGCCGAGAAGGTGTCCAGCGTGACGGTCTTCGCCTCGGCGGCGTTGTTCACCGCTACCAGGTACTCGACCTGCTCCTTGGCGTCGATCCGGGAGAACGCGTACACGCCCGGCCCGTCCGCCGCGTAGCGCTCGACCTGCGCGCCGTCCGCCAGCGCCGGGTTGTCCTTGCGCAGCTTCGCCAGGCCCGCGATGCCCTGGTAGAGCGCGCCGTCGGTGCCGTAGCGGTCCTTCGACCCGGACGTGCCGCCGATCACCGCGTCGGTGTTGTACGACGGGGTCTTCGAGGCGAACATGTCCTGTCGGGCGTCCTTGTCGCCGCCCGCGCCGGTGAAGCCCTGCTCGTCGCCGTAGTAGACCACCGGCTGGCCGCGGGTGAGGAACTGCAGCTCGTTCGCGAGCCGGTCCTTCTGCAGCAGCGCCTCGTTCGACGCCCCCGGGTTGTCGCTCTGCAGGAAGGAGCCGAACCGGCCCATGTCGTGGTTGCCGAGGAAGGTCGGCAGCTCGTACGCGTCGGTGTCGGCCGTGGTGTAGCGGTAGTCCTGCGCGTACAGCTCGGACAGCGCCTTCGCCGAGCCGTTCTGCGACACGTACGTGCGGGCCGCCTCCTGGAACGCGAAGTCCAGCGTCGCCTGCAGCTTGCCCTTGGTGACGTACGGGGAGGTGACCGCCGGGTCGCCCGAGTACACCTCGCCGAACATGAAGAACTTCTTGTTGCCCTGCTGCGCCGCGAACTGCTTCAGCGCGGGCGCCCACTGCTCCCAGAACGCCAGGTTGACGTGCTTCACGGTGTCGATCCGGAAGCCGTCCACCCCGGTGTCGGCCACCCACTTCTGGTAGATCTTCTCCATCCCGGCGACGACCTTGGGGTTCTGGGTGTCCAGGTCGTCCAGGCCGGAGAAGTCGCCCTCGGTCGCGGACTCGCCGACGAAGGTCGAGTTGCCCCGGTTGTGGTACAGCGACGGGTCGTTGAGCCAGGACGGCGTCTTGGCGGTGGTGCCCGCCGGGTCGCGGAACACCGGGGTGTAGGGGAAGGAGTCCTTGCTCGTGCTCGGCCACTGCGCCCGGGCGTCGGCGACCGCGGTCTCGTCCACCGGGTTGCCGTCCGCGTCCAGGGTCGGGTAGGCGCCCTCGGTGCGGTAGTCGTAGGTCTTCTCCGCGTAGTCGATCACGTCGGCGGTGTGGTTGGTGATGACGTCGAAGAAGACCTTGATGCCGCGCTTGTGCGCCTTGTCGATCAGCTGCTTGAGCTGCTCGTTGGTGCCGAAGTGCGGGTCGACCTGGGTGAAGTCGGTGATCCAGTAGCCGTGGTAGCCGGCCGAGGCGTCCGCCCCCGCGCCCTGCACCGGCTGGTTCTTGAAGATCGGCGCCATCCAGATCGCGGTGGTGCCGAGGTCCTGGATGTAGTCCAGCTTGTCGATCAGGCCCTGCAGGTCGCCGCCGTGGTAGAAGCCCTTGTCGGCCGGGTCGAGGCCGTTGTCCAGCCGGCCGCCGGTGACGCCCCCGGTGTCGTTGCCGGTGCTGCCGTTGGCGAAGCGGTCCGGCAGCACGAAGTAGAACTGCTCCCGGGTCAGGTCGTGCCGGGCCGCGGTGGCCGCCAGCGCCTTGTCGGAGGGCGGGGCGGGCGGGGTCGCGGGCGCGGCCGCCGCCAGCGGGACGGCGCCCAGGGTGGCGGCGATCAGCGAGGCGGCCACCAGGACGGAGGCGCGTCCGGGGCGGCGGTAGGGGGTGGTGCGGCGCGGGGTTCGGGACTGGGCGTCGGCCACGGCTGGGCTCTCCCTAGGGGCGCTCGGGCAGGGGTGGGTGGCGTGGAACCTAGCGCCCTGCAAGATGTTTCAGCAAGATGTGAAAGCTGTTTCGGGCCCGAGTCGTACCGAGTCGTGACCTGCCCGCCCGAAACGCCCCGTTCGTTCGGCCGGTGCTTCGCCCCCGCACCGTGGGGACACGAACGAGACCCCGGTTCGACCCCCGGTAACCCGCGGGTCACAATGGAGCGCATGCGCCCCGACGACCGACCGACCCCTAGCCCCGCAGGGGGACGGTCGGTGAAGAATCCCCGACCACAGGATGAGCAGGCGACCACATCCGGTCTGGCAGACTCTTCGTCCATGGGGGAACCGACCGAGATCCACGCCGCCGGCGCCGACCGCGCCGGCCGGACCACGCGCGACGGTTCCGACCCGGGCACGGACCACACCGCCCGTGCGCCCGGCGGAGCCACCCGCGTCGCCCGCTCCCGGAGCGCCGCGCTCCGCGGCCGCGTCCGCGAGCAGCGGCGCACACCGCGCCGACCGCTCCTGGTCTTCGAGCTCGCCCTGATCGGCCTCAGCTACTGGCTCTACTCGCTGGTCCGCAACGCCGTCCCCGAGCAGGCCGTGGTCGCCCAGAAGCACGCGCGCTGGGTCTGGGACTTCGAGCACACTCTCGGGATCGCCGTCGAGCGCTCGATCAACCACGGCGTCGACTCGGTCACCTGGCTGATCGTCGGGATGAACTACTACTACGCGACGCTGCACTTCATCGTCACCATCGGCGTCCTGGTCTGGCTGTACCGCTCCCACCCCGGCCGGTACGCCGCCGCCCGCACCGTGCTCTTCGTCACCACCGGCATCGCCCTGGTCGGCTTCTACTGCTTCCCGCTGGCCCCGCCCCGCCTGATGACGGACGGCGGCTTCATCGACACCGTCACGGCCCACCACACCTGGGGCTCGATGGCCTCCGGCGCCGGCGCGCAGGTCTCCAACCAGTTCGCCGCCATGCCGTCCATGCACATCGGCTGGTCCACCTGGTGCGGCCTGACGATCTTCTTCCTGGCCCGCCGCCCCTGGGTCCGCGCCCTCGGCCTGGCCTACCCCGTGGTCACCCTCGGCGTGATCGTCTCCACCGCCAACCACTTCTGGCTGGACGCCGTCGGCGGCCTGATCTGCCTGGCCGTCGGCTTCCTCGCCGCCCGCCTGCTCTACCACACCTGGACGTACCGCCTCCCCCGCGAGCCCGGCGGCCCGGTCGGCCAGGAGCTCACCGTCCCCGTCCAGTGGGACACCAAGGTCAGCGCGTAGCGCGCGGGCGCCCGCGGCCTACTCCTCGCCGCCGTAGAACAGCCGCTCCACCACCGCCCGGGCCCGGCGCGTCGTGCGCCGGTACTCGTCGACCAGCTCGCCCGAGTGCCCGACGCCGTAGCCGAGGTAGCGCGCCACGCCCGCGAGCTCCCGGGCGTCGCCGGGGAAGGAGTCGCCGGCCCGGCCGCGGACCAGTATGACCGCGGCCCGCACCCGGGAGGCCAGCACCCAGGCCGCGTCCAGCACCTCGGCGTCCTCCCGGTCGACCAGCCCGGCCCGGGCGGCGGCGGCCAGCGCGGCCCTGGTCCGGGTGGTGCGCAGCTCCGGCACCTCGTGCCCGTGCCGGAGCTGGAGCAGCTGCACCGTCCACTCGACGTCCGCCAGCCCGCCACGGCCGATCTTGGTGTGGGTGGTGGGGTCGGCGCCGCGCGGCAGCCGCTCGGCCTCGATCCGGGCCTTGATCCGGCGGATCTCCAGCAGGTCCCGCTCCGGGACGCCCTGCCCGGGGTAGCGCAGCGGGTCGACCAGCCGCCGGAACCGCTCCCCCAGCTCGGCGTCCCCGGCCATCGGCGCGGCCCGCAGCAGCGCCTGGCTCTCCCAGGCGTGCGACCAGCGCGCGTAGTAGGCGGCGTACGAGGCCAGGGTGCGCACCAGCGGGCCGTTGCGGCCCTCCGGGCGGAGGTCGGCGTCGACCTCCAGCGGGGGTTCGACCGAGGGCGCGGCCAGCTGGGTGCGCAGCTCGTGGATCACCTCCCGGGCGGCCTTCGCCGCGTCCTCGTCCAGCGCCCCGAGCCGCGGCTCGTGGACGAACAGCACGTCCGCGTCCGAGCCGTAGCCGAGTTCGTGGCCGCCGAACCGGCCCATGCCGATGACGGCGAGCCTGGTGGGGAGTTCGCCGTTGCGGGCCTCCCAGCCGTTGACGGCGGCCCGCAGCGCGCCCTGCAGGGCGGCGGCGGTGATCGCGGTCAGCGCCTCGCCCGCGGCGTCCAGCGCCTCGGCGGGGTCGTCGCCGAGCCGGCCCAGCACGTCGGCGGCGGCGGTCCGGAACAGCTCCCGGCGGCGAACAGCGCGGACGGCGGCGATGCCCGCGGCGGGGCTGCCGGCCCGGCCGACGGCGGCCAGCACCTCCGCCTCCAGGGCGGCCCGGCCGCGCGGGGCCAAACCGTTCGGGTCGCCGAGCACGGCCACCGCCTCGGGCGCGCGCAGCAGCAGGTCGGGGGCGAGCCGGCCGGCCGAGAGCACCCGGGCGAGCTGTTCGGCGGCGGCGCCCTCGTCGCGCAGCAGCCGCAGGTACCAGGGGGTGCGGCCGAGCGCGTCGGAGACCTGGCGGAAGTTCAGCAGCCCGGCGTCGGGGTCGGCGGAGTCGGCGAACCGGCCGAGCAGCACCGGCAGCAGGGTGCGCTGGATCGCGGCCTTCCGGCTGACCCCGGAGGCGAGCGCCGAGATGTGCCGCAGCGCGGCGGCCGGGTCGGCGAAGCCGAGGGCGGCCAGCCGCTGCTTGGCGGCCCCGGCGGAGAGCCCGGCGGCGCCGGCGCCGGTGACCCGCAGTTCGGCGACCGGGAGTTCGGCGACGGCGTCCAGCAGCGGCCGGTAGAACAGCCGCTCGTGCAGCCGGCGGACCTCGACGGCGTGCCGCTTCCACTCCCGCTGCAGGGCGGCGACCGGGTCGTCCTTGGTGTCGCCGTTGGCCGGCGCGGCCATGCTGCGGGCGAGCCGGCGCAGGTCGGCGGGGTCGGTGGGCATCAGGTGGGTGCGGCGCAGCCGCTGCAGCTGGATGCGGTGTTCGAGGGCGCGCAGGAAGCGGTAGGCGGCGTCCAGCGAGGCGGCGTCGGCCCGGCCGACGTAGCCGCCGGCGCTGAGCGCGGCCAGCGCCTCCAGGGTGTTGCCGCTGCGCAGCGACTCGTCGGTGCGGCCGTGCACCAGCTGCAGCAGCTGGACGGCGAACTCGACGTCGCGCAGGCCGCCGGGGCCGAGCTTCAGCTGCCGGTCGACCTCGCCGGCCGGGATCGCGTCGACCACCCGGCGGCGCATCTGCTGGACGTCGGCGACGAAGTTCTCCCGGGCCGCGGCCTGCCATACCAGCGGGGCGATCGCCTCGGCGTAGGCGCGGCCGAGTTCGGCGTCGCCGGCGATCGGGCGGGCCTTCAGCAGGGCCTGGAACTCCCAGGTCTTGGCCCAGCGCCGGTAGTAGGCGAGGTGGCTGGCGAGGGTGCGCACCAGCGGGCCGTTGCGGCCCTCGGGGCGGAGGTTGGCGTCGACCGGCCAGATGGTGCCCTCGCCGGTGGTGTCGGAGCACAGCCGCATGGTGCGGGCGGCGAGCCGGGTGGCGGCCTGCAGGGCCTGGTGCTCCTCGGCGCCCTCGCGGGCCTCGGCGACGAAGACCACGTCGACGTCGGAGACGTAGTTGAGCTCCCGGCCGCCGCACTTGCCCATGCCGATGACGGCGAGCCGGCAGGCGGCCGCGGCCTCCGGGTCCTCGGCGGCGGCGAGGTCCAGGGCGGTCTGCAGGGTGGCGCCGGCCAGGTCGGCGAGTTCGGCGGCGGCCTGCGGCAGGTCGGTGGTGCCGGACAGGTCGCGGGCGGCGATGGCCAGCAGGCAGCGCCGGTAGGCGACCCGGAGCGCGTCGGCCCGGTCGGCGTCCGGTTCGGAGCGCACCCGGCGGGCGAGTTCGCCGAGGAACTCGCCCCGGCCCGGGTGGATGTCGCGCAGTTCGAAGGCGACCAGGGCGTGCCAGTCCCGGGGGTGCCGGGCCAGGTGGTCGGCGAGCGCGCCGGACGCGCCGAGCACCCCGAGCAGCCGGTCGCGCAGCGGCTTGGAGGTGGTCAGGGTGTCGCGCAGGGTGTGCCGCTCGTGCGGGTCGAGCGCCTCCAGCAGCCGGGCCAGCCCGAACAGCGCCTGGTCCGGGTCGGCGGCGGCGCCGAGCGCGTCCAGCAGCACCGGGTCGGCGGCGAGGCCGTGCAGCGCGGGCTCGTCGAGCAGCCGCACCGCCTGGTCGGGGTCGGAGAACCCCCGCCGCACCAGGCGGGTCTCCAACCGGCTGATCCGGCTCCCGGCCCGTTCCTCCACCGCTGCCCGCCTCCCGTCGCTCGCCCCCGCCCCCCGAAGAGTGCGTTCCCTGCTCCGAAGCGTACGTTCCCGGCCGCCCGCCCCGCGCCCCGTGACGGCCCGTCAGCCCCGGTGCCCCTCCCCCGCGGCTCTCCCGCCCCTCCCCCGCGGCGTGACGTTGCGCCGTCCGGGGTCGTTGGCCACGGGGTGACGCCCTCCCGCTCCCTCCCGGCCCGGCTGCCCTCGCTCACCGGGCTGCGCTTCCCGGCCGCGCTGCTGGTGGTCTGCTACCACCTGTCCCGCCAGGTCGGACCGCTGCCGGTGCTCAGCCCGCTGGCCTGGTACGGGCGTTCGGGCGTGACCTTCTTCTTCGTGCTGTCCGGTTGCGTGCTCGCCTGGACGTACGCCGACTCCCCCGTCCCGGCGCTGCGCTTCCACCGCCGCCGGCTGGCCCGGATCTGGCCGCTGCACGCCCTGACCACCGGGGTCTCGCTGGCGGTGTACGCGGCGATCGGCGTGACCGTCCCGGTCACCGCCGCGCTGTGGTCGCTGCCGCTGCTGCACCCCTGGGGGCGGGGCACCGTGATGGGCGGCAACCCGGCGGGCTGGTCGCTCGGCGACGAAGCCTGGTTCTACCTGCTGTTCCCCCTGCTGCTGCGGCTGCGGCCGGGCCTGCGCACCGCCGCCCTGTGCTGCGCCGCCGGCCCGCTGCTCTGGCTGGCGGGCTCGACGGTCGCCGACCCGTCGCTGCGCAGTTGGCTGCTCGACTACCTGCCGCTGACCCGCACCCCGCAGTTCCTGCTCGGCGTCGCGCTCGGCCTGGCGCTGCGCCACGGCCGGCTGCCCGCCGTCCCGCTGCTCCCGGCCGCCCTCGCCGTCGCCGCTTTCCACCTGGCGCTGGTCCCGTGGCACCGCGCCGTCCCCGACGGTTCCTGGTACGGCCCCTACAGCGCCTCCCAGCTCCTCTCCGCTCCGCTGTTCGCCGCCCTGATCGCCGCGGCCGCCCGGTCCGACCTGCGCGGCCGGGGGCTGCTGGGGCGCCCCCTCCTCGTCCGGCTCGGCGAGTGGTCCTTCGCCTGGTACCTGGTCCACGAGATCGGGTTCCGCTGCTGGCTGCACCGCTGGGGCCACCCCGCCCCGGGCCTGCCCACCGCCGCCGCCTGGCTGCTCCTCGCCACCGCCTCCCTCCTGCTCGCGGGCGCCCTGTACCGCTGGGTCGAGCGCCCGCTGGAGCGGCTGCTCCGCGACCGGCCGGGGCGCGCGGCGGGGCCGCACCGTCCGCCGGGCGGGCGGGTGGTGCGGCCCCGGCGGGGCGGTCAGATGTCCGAGGAGTCGTCCTCGTTGACGTAGGCGTAGAACACGCCGAGGTCGTAGCCGTCCTTGTCGGTGTCGAACTTGATGGTCAGGTCGGTGTCGCCGGGGCGCAGGTAGTTCGAGATGTCCCAGCGGTTGGAGTCGTAGCCGAAGTTGTTGCGGTAGTAGGGGGTGCGGACGAACTGGTCGGCCGGCGTCAGCTCCTCGATGGTCGAGTTGAAGGCGTCGTCCGGCTGGTGGTTGGGGTCGCTGAACGGCGTCTCCGGCCCGTTGGTCGACTTCACCTTCAGGGTGTCGCCGGTCCACTTCAGGTCGCCGTCGTAGACCACGAACCCGAGCTTGCCGCTGACCTTCGCCAGGTCGGTCGGCGTCTTCAGGCCGTCCAGCTTGAACGCGCGCTCGGGGCTGTCCGGCAGCTCGACCTGGAAGCCGTCCCAGAGGTTGATGTGCCGCAGCGGCTTGCACGGGTTCTCGTACGCGACCACGATCGTCCAGCCGCCCCAGCTGTGCGGCTTCACCACCGAGTCCATGTTCGCCACCGTGTAGGTGCCGTTGCCGTGCGCCTTCACCAGCTCGGTGATGTCCGCCGAGGCCTGGTAGCTGCTCTCCTCGCTGGTGGTGATGTAGCCGATCGACGGCTGGTCGTTGGCGATGTTGGTGTACGTGGCGTCGCCCGGCAGCTTCAGGTACACCTCGTCGATCTGGCTCTCCGGCAATACCGTGTCGCCGATGCCCCGGGTGCCGCCCCAGTACAGCCGCGCGTACTTCACCGTCGAGCCGTCGATCAGGCCCAGGTCGGCCGAGCTCGCCGAGTAGATCGGGTCACCGAGCGGCCCGATCGTCCCCGGGTCGATGTTGACGTACTTCATCTCGTAGTTGTTGTTGATCGGCCGGGTGCCCGCGCCCGTCCGCGCCTCGGTGCACGGCGGCTGCGCCGGGTCCAGCGGGGCCTTGGTCTCGTCGCAGGTCATCAGTGTGTTGCTGATCCGGGTGATCGACCCGTGGAAGTCCCCCGAGAACCGCGTCGTGAACGGCAACGGATTGGAGGCCAGCGTCTCCGCCCGGTGCGTCGCCCGCCCCGAGCCCCGCGCGTCCGCGCTCCCCGTGCCCAGCAGGACCTGCGCGGCCAGCGTCGTGAGCACGGCACCAGAAATGCCGATCCGACGTGCAGTGGAACCCATGTCTCCCTCTCGTCCTCTCTCGGTCGGACAGTCGTCCACCTCCCATCAAAACCAACCGATAGTCATATTTCCGTCACCTTCCGCCATCAGTGGGCGCGCCGCTACCCTTCCTCCATGCGACGGGGGAACATCAGCCGGGACGCGGTCCTGCGCACCATCGAGGAGTACGACCGGCGCGGCCCGGCGGCCTTCCGCGCCCACTACGGCTACGGTCCGGCCCGCGACTACTTCCTGGTGCACGAGGGCCGCCGGTACGACTCCAAGGCCGTCGCGGGCGTCGCCCACCGGCACACCGAGGGCCGACCGCTCAACCCGGACGAGTTCTCCGGCGGCCGGGCCGCCGCCGTCCACTGGCTCCGGCGCCTCGGCTTCCAGGTCTCCTCCCCGCAGCGACCCGACTGGACCCGGGACGAACTTCTGCTGCTCTGCGCGCTCCTGGACGCCAACGGCTGGCGGCCCGCGCCGGCCGACGACCCGGCGGTCGCCGAACTCTCCGCGCTGCTCACCGCCCTCCCGCTGCCCCCGGACACCCTGCGCGACGAACGGCTCCGCAGCCCCGCCGCCGTCGCCTCCGCCGGCCGGGCCCTCGCCGCGACCGCGGCCGACGTCGCCCCCGGCACCGGTACCGGCGCCACGCTCGAACAGCAGGTCGTCCGCGCCTTCCGGGACAGCCCGCTGGAGCTGGCGGCCGCCGCCGAACTCCTCCGGACCGGCCTGCGCACCGGCGCCTTCGTCGAACTCCCGCCGGACGAGCCCGGGAGCGACGAGTACGAGACCCCCGAGGGCCGCCTGCTGCTCCGCACCCACCTCACCCGCGAGCGCGACCGCGGCCTGCGCCGCCGCAAGATCGCCGCCGTCCTGGCCGCCGGCCGCCCCCTGGCCTGCGAGGTCTGCGACTTCGACTTCGCCACCGTCTACGGCGAACGCGGCGAGGGCTACATCGAGTGCCACCACGTCGTCCCGCTGCACCTGGCCGACGAGAGCACCACCCGCCTCGCCGACCTCGCCCTGATCTGCGCGAACTGCCACCGGATGATCCACCGCCGGGCCCCGTGGCCCACGCCGGCCGAACTCCGCGCCCGGATCACCCGCTGACGGCGTCCCGGCCCCGGGCGTGGCGCGCGTGCAGCTCGTTCGTCTGCCGGACCCAGAACGCCATCCGCTCGTCCTTCGACGCGCCCTTCGACAACAGGCCCCGCTCCTGGGCGAGTTGGTAGAAGCCCGACCCGGCGTCGTTCCCGCCCGCGTAACCGACCAGCGCCGACAGCATCAGGTCCGGGTTCTCGCTCGCGTCCCGCTCGACCACCAGCCCCAGCAGGTGCCCCATCGCGGCCCGGCCGTCCGGCCGCGAGAAGTCGAACCCTGGGAGCCCCGTCCGCGCCACCAGCTCCGCGCTCAGCTCGCCGTAGGTGGTCCCGCCCCGCCGGGCTGCCACCTCGATCAGGAACTCCCGCGCCGCCTCGACGAGTTCGTTCCACTCCAGCTCGTCGCGTCCCCATCCGGGCATGCCGCTCCCCTTCCACCGGTCCCTCCGCGCGAAGCTACCGCAACCCGGCGCCCTCGCCCCGAGAACGACCGCGGCCCCGGCCGAGCACGACGGCTCGACCGGGGCCCGACGGCCGCTCAGGAGTACCCGCTACAGGACCTGGAGGACCTTGCGGAGCTCGAACGGGGTGACCTCGGAGCGGTACTCCTCCCACTCCTGGCGCTTGTTGCGGAGGATCTGGCACACCTATCTCCCGACCTGGGCCGGCGCTGCACTCCAGTGCTCCGAAGTGCAACGAAGCTATCAGCAGCCGTCGTTCTTGTCCCGCGTCAAGCAGTTGGCAGGTTTTCGGGTTCGGGAAAGTTGGGGACGAGCGGGTCCGCGGCGCCGGTGTGGACGTCGTTGGGCCGGTTC
>NZ_JBIUTD010000041.1:0-52102 GCF_044741705.1 Kitasatospora sp. NPDC088134
CCACCCGGCTGACCGCCGCCCCGGACAGAACCGGGCAATACCTCCGCCCGAAACCATGCGCGGCAGCCTAAAACGGTATCGAACGCCCTCTGAGAGCGCTCGCAGGCCCGGCCGGGTCCGGCGCCCTTACCAGGTGCAGGGGGCCCGTGGGGGTGGGAACGCCGATTCGGTGGGTGATTCGCACCGAACCCGGTACGGCCGAGTACGGGAGTGCGTACCCTGCACGCAGGGGAGCGGGTTCCAAGATCCGATCCGGGTCCGGCCGGGGAGACTGGCATGGCAGCAGAGGTACGAGTGCGGGGGCGGGCGGCCCACTCGGCGGTGCTGCGCGAGCTGCTCCTGCTCTGGGAGGCGGCCCGCCGGGTCGGCGGACGGACGGTCACCCAGAAGCGACTCGCCAGACTCGGCGGCATCGGCCCGTCCACCCTGAACGGCTGGCTGGCGGGCCGCTCCGTGCCGCGTGAACTCGACCGCCTCACCGCGGTGGCGGGCGAACTGGCCCGCGCCGCAGGACGACCCGCGCACCGGGCCACGTACTGGTCCGCGCTCATGGCGGCCGACCGCGCCGACGACGACGGTGCGGACGACAGCGGTGCGGACAACGACGGTGCGGACGACGGCCGCAGGGACCCCGGCGACACGGACGTCGGTGCGGCGGACGTCGGCCGCGCGGGCACCGGCCACCGCCCGGACGACGGCGATCGGGCAGGTGCGGGCGGCCCGGACCGCCACCCCGACCGGTCGGGCCGGGTACCGGGCACGGCGAACGGAACGGCGAACGGCGCGGCGGGCGGCGCGAGGCACGGAGCAGCGGACGGCACGGTGAACGGCTCGACGAATGCCGCAACGACCCCCACGACGAGCACCGGCGCGGGCGTCGGGCGACACCGGGAGCGGGCCGGTCCCACACCGGCCGGTCGGCGGCTGCTGAGCCGCTACCGCGCGGCACCGCCCGCGGCCAGGGCGCTCGTCGACGCCGGAGTGGACGCGATGCGGCTCGGCCACGGTCCGGCGCTGCCCGCGGTGCTGCTGGTGGCCGCCGCCCCGCACTACCTGACGGACAGTGAGCGCGGCGCCCTCGGAGCCGGATGGGTGGCCGAGGCGATGGTGTACCTGCGCAGGGCGGTTCCGGGAACGGGCACGCTCCTGACGGTCGATCGGACCCCGGGCGGGGCCACCGCGCCACCGGGCCGGGGCTCGGCACCGGACCCCGATCGGGACCCGGTACCGGGCGAGGACGCGCGGGACGACCGGCGGGTCCGGCTGGCCGAGGCCCTGGCACGGCAGTCGGTCCGGGAGCGCGAACGGGAGGGGCGGCCGGTCCCGCCCGGCCTGTGGGACTGCCTGGTCCGGCACGCGGACCCGGCCGACCGCGCCGCGCTCGCCCGGGCGGCGGCGGGACGCGGCTACACCCGGACGGCGATCGCCCTGTGCGCCTCGGCCGTCGAGGCGGGCGAGGCCGGGGCGTTGTCGGTGGGCGCTGCCATGCTCGCCGAGGCGGGCCGGGTCGCGGAAGCCGTCGACTGGTACGGGGCGGCAGCCGACCTGGGAGTACCGGAGGCACCGATGCGGGCAGCGAAACTGCTGGAACAGGCCGGCCAGGACGGGCAGGCCGTCGAATGGCTCGACCGGGCCGGCCGCGCCGGGGACGCCGACGCCCTCTGCCGGGCCGCCGAACTGCTCGGCCGGCGCGGCGAGATCGAGCCCGCGCTGCTCCGCTTCGAACGGGCCGCCCGGGCCGGCCACCCGAACGCCCGCTACCGGGCGGGCCGCCTGCTGACCGGACTCGGCCGCGCCGAGGAGGCGCTGGAGTGGTTCGAACGGGCCGCGGCGGACGGGCACCCCGAGGCCGCGGCCGCGTGCGCCCGGAGCTGCGCCGCGGCCGGCCGGACCGAGCAGGCGGTCACCTGGTGGGAACGCGCCTGGGAGCAGGGTTCCCCGACGGCCGTGCACGAGGCGGCCCGGATGCTGGAGGCGGCGGGTCGGGTCGACGAGGCGGCCGCCTGGTGGGAGCGCGCGGCCGCGTCCGGCGACGAGGCGGCCTGGCCCGAGGCCGCGGCGATGCTGTCCCGGCAGGGCCAGTACGGCAACCTGCCCTGGTACGCGCACCTCGGCGACCACCACGCGCTGCGGGACCGGGCCGAGCAGTGCGAGCGCGCCGGGGACTTCGACGGCGCGCTGGCCTGGTACCGGAAGGCCGCCGACGCGGGCAGCGAGACCGCGCTGTTCCAGGCCGCGGACCTGCTCGAACGGCGCGGCGACCGCGCCGGGGCAGTGCGCTGCTACCAGCTCGCCGCCCGGTACGGCGACGCCTACGCGATGCGTGAACTCGGCCGTCTGCTCGGCGAACTGGGTCGGCAGCGGGAGTCCGCCGACTGGTACCTGGCCGCGCACCGGGCCGGTGACCGGCAGCCGCTGCCCGACTCCGTGCAACTCCTGCTGCACCTCGACGGGCGGACGGCGACGGCACCGGGCGAGGTGCCCGCGCTCCCCGCACCCGCGTTCCCCGCACCTCCGCTCCCGGCACCTCCGCTCCCCGCGCCCGCGCCCGCGGCCCTCCGTCCGGCGGTCGAGGGAGGTTCCGCCAACGTCCGCCCGGACGCCGCCGACTTCCGGCATGACCGGACCGGGTCCCGCCCCGTGGAGCGGACCTCGGCCGAACAGCAGGGTGCCGAGCGTCGGGGGACCGCCGGACTGGAGGAGGCGGTCGACCTGTTGAAGGACGCCGGCCGCTACTTCGAGGCCGACCTGCTCCTCCGGGCCACGGAGCGTCCGGAGCCCGAGCGGCTGCGGGAGGCCGCGCGGATGCTGTCCGGCTCGGTGGGGACGGACGGGGCGATCGACTGGGTGCAGCGACTGGCCGGCTCGGGCGACCGGCAGGCCGCCCGGGAGGCGGCGGAGATGCTGGAGGGCCGCGGCCGGATCGAGGAGGCGCTCGACTGGTACCGGCGGGCGGCCGAGGGCGGTGACCGGGACGCCCTGATCGCGGGAGCCCGGATGCTGGTCGACCGCCGCCGGACCGGCCGGGCCCTGGAGTGGTACCGCCGCGCTGCCGAGGCGGGCGACCCGCTCGCCCACCGGGAAGCCATGATGCTCCTTCAGGAGTGCGAGGAGCGCGGGAAGTTCGGCACCAGGGCCCGGAGCGGCGGATCGACGGTGCCGGAGGGGGAGGAGCCGGAAGCGGCGGAGGCGCTCACGGCCGACCGGTGGCAGCACGGCTGGGAGCCGGACGCCCGGGCCGCCGCCCCGTGGCACGCCGCCGTGCCTGTCGCGCCCACGCGCCGTGCGGCAACCAGCGCCACCAGCCCCGAGCCCGGACCGAGCGCCGTCCTCACCGACCCGCCCGCCCCGGGGGAGCTCAAGTACCCGGGAGAGCTCAAGCAACCGCGCGTCCCGCGCCAGTCCGGCGGCCCGGCGCGGACCGAGCGCTGACGGGCCGGTACCCGGACCTCCCTGAGCCCGGACCGGTCCGGTGCCCGTGCTGCCCGGGGCCCCTGCTGCCCGGGACCCCGGGCCGTCCGGCCCCCGGCGCGGTGTGCCAGAAACGGTACTCACAGCCGGGTGGCGCTCTGTGAGAGCGGGGAAACCACCCGTGACCGGTGGGCAACCGGAGCGAAACAGACGGCGGGCATGCTGGAGTCATGACCATCACCACCTCGCTCCCCGGCCGCGTCGCCCCGCTGCGGGTGCTGCACGCGGCGCGCCGCCCGGCCCTGGTGCTGGTGGCGCACGGCTCGCACGACCCGGCCGCGGCCGCCGAGATCGGTCTGCTGCACGCCCGGGTGCGGCGGGCCCGTCCGGAGCTGGACGTCCGGCTCGCGCACCTGGGCCTGAACGATCCCCGGCTGCCCGAGGTGCTGGACGGTCTCAGCGGCCGGGTGGTGCTGGTGCCACTGCTGCTCGGCCGCGGCTACCACAGCAAGACCGACATCCCCCGGACGCTGGCCGAGGCGGGGCACCTGGCGGGGCAGTG
Organism: Kitasatospora sp. NPDC088134; assembly: GCF_044741705.1. NCBI lineage: Bacteria > Bacillati > Actinomycetota > Actinomycetes > Kitasatosporales > Streptomycetaceae > Kitasatospora > Kitasatospora sp. NPDC088134. The sequence goes on from NZ_JBIUTD010000041.1 coordinate 3,974, forward strand.
CGCCGCACCGCTCGGCCCGGACCCGTTGCTGACGGAGGCGCTGGCCGACCGGCTGGCGGCGGCCGGCTGGTGGGGCGAGCCGGTGGTGCTCGCGGCCTCCGGCTCCCGGGACCCCGAGGCGGCGCTCGACAGCGAGGCGCAGGCCGCGCTGCTGTCCGCCCGGCTGGGCGTCACCGTCCGGCCGGGGTACGTGGCGGCCGGGGGCCCCAGCGTGGCCGCGCGGGTGGCGGAACTCACTGCCGAGGGGCACACGCGGGTCGCGGTCGCCTCCTACTTCACCGCGCCCGGCGACTTCGCCCGGCTGGCCACTGCGGCCGGCGGCGCCCTGATCTCGGCACCGCTCGGCGACCACCCGCTGCTGGCCCGGCTGGTCCTGGAGCGTTACCAGGCCTGCCTCGCGCGGACGGTCCGGGCGGTCGCCTGAGCACCCCACCGCCCGGGCTGGTCGAGAAGCCCACCGTCCGGGCCGTTCGAGAGGGGGCGCGTCACACCGCTGCGGCAGCGGGAGCAGCGGCAGCCGCAGCCGGTTCGGCGTCCAGCGGGCGGCGTTCGGTGGGCAGGTCGCGGACGCGGCGCATCGGGGAGCACCAGAGGACCAGGGCGGCCAGCGGCACTCCGGCGGTCATCAGCCACATCGCGGGCCGGACGCCGATCTGGGTGCCCAGGTAGCCGGCCAGCAGCGCGCCGAGCGGGATGGCGCCGAAGTTGAGCACGGCGGCGCTGGCGGAGAGCCGGCCGAGCAGGTCCGGCGGGCAGTAGCGCTGCTGGAAGGTCGACTTGATGACATTTCCGGCGACGATCCCGCAGGAGACGCCGAACCCGCCGAGCAGGTACCAGCCGAGGCCGGCGCCGCGCCCGGTCAGCGGAATGAGGACGGCCAGTGCGGGCAGCGCGAGTTCCAGCACCAGCATGCCGCGCGAGCTGCCGAGCCGGGCCGCGACCCGGCGGGCGACGGCGGCGCCGACGATGCCGCCGGTGGAGGCGAGGGCGAGCAGCAGGCCCACGGTGCCCTCGTCGACGCCGACCTCACGGATCAGGAAGACCACCAGCAGCGACTGATAGCCCGTCAGGACCAGGTTGGAGGTGGCGCCGAACAGCGTGAAGGTGCGGAACCAGACGTCCGAGCCGAGCAGCCGCAGGCCCTCGCCGATCTCCTGGCGCAGGGCGCGGCGCGGGCGTTCGCCGCGGCCGGGTTCGCGGTGCCCGATCCGGGCGGTGCAGCCGAGCGAGAGCAGGAAGGTCGCGGTGTTGGCGAGCAGCCCGTTGACCGGTCCGGCCAGTTGGGCGAGCAGGCCGCCGGTGCCGAGTCCGGCGATGCCCGCGGCGGAGGCGCTGCCGTGCAGCTTGGCGTTGCCCTCGGCCTGGTCGGCGGGGGCGAGCAGGTGGGGCAGGAAGGCGGTGTAGGCGGTCTGGAAGAACACCCCGGCGGCCCCGGCGAGCAGGGCGACGGCCAGCAGGTGCCAGAGGGTGAGCACCCCGGCGAGCGCGGCCAGCGGGACGGTGGCGTACAGCACCAGGGAGACCGCCGTCGCGGTGAGCATGACCGGGCGGCAGCGCAGCCGGTCCACCCAGACGCCGACGGGCAGGCCGATCAGCAGCCAGGGCAGCCAGCCGGCGGCGCCGAGCAGGCCGACCTGGAAGGTGCCGGCGTCCAGCGAGGTGACCGCGATCAGCGGCAGGGCCAGGCCGGTCACGGCGGAGCCGTACTTGTTGGCGGTCTCGCCGATCCACAGGTGCCGGAAGTCCCGGTGGCGCCGCAGCAGCCCGCGCGGCCGTCCCGCGCCCGGTGCGGTCGGGAGCCCCTCGGCGGCGGACCCACTGCGGTCGGCGGCGGTGGCTGCGGGTGCGGTGGCGGGGGCGGAAGCCGGAGTGGTCATGGCCGTTCGGGGTCCTTTCGGGGCAGTACCTGGATCTGGACGAGGACCGGGCGGGCCGCGGGGTCGGGGGCGGCGTCCGGGGCGGGGGTGTGGCGGGCGACCACGGCCTGCAGCTCCAGGTCGAGGGCGCGGAGCTGATCGGGCGTCAGCCGCAGGTTGTTCCAGTCGGTGACAGAGCCGGTGCCGCGCCACGGCTCGTCCCAGTCGGCGGCCAGCGAGTCGGCGACCCGCTGGTACTGCCGGCGCAGGTTCTCGGCCTGGTAGACGGAGAGCGCGGCCCGGGCGGCCGGGTCCCGGTCGAAGTCGGTGGCGGACAGCACGATGGCGCCGCGCACGGCCCGCCACCAGCGCTCCCGCTTGGTGCCGCGGCCGGTCTCCTCCTCGATGAAGCCGTGGTCGGCGAGGTGTCGCAGGTGCCAGCTGACGGTGCCGGTGGACTCGCCGGTGCGGTCGGCGAGCCGGGCCGAGGTGGCGGGGCCGTTCGTCCGCAGCTCGTCCAGCAGTCGCATCCGCAGCGGGTGGGCGAGTCCGCGCAGCGAACCGGCGTCGAGCCGGCGGCGCGGGGCGTCCCCGACGGTGGCGGCACCCGCGGAGTCGGCGGGGCGGCGGTCCTCGGGCTGGTCCTCGGGGCGGTGCTCGGGGCGATGCTCGTTCATGGCCCCACCCTAGAATGCAGAGAGTCCTCTGCATAGGCTTCTCTGCAGAGAATCCTCTGCAATATGTGGAGGAGTCCGTTCCGACGGGGCATCGCCGCCCGCCCGCCACCGCCGGTTCGCGCGGCGCACGGCCGAATGTCCGTCAACGGGCGTACGGTGATCGGCATATGAAGAACACCGCTCCGTACGATCCGCAGTCCGAGGCGCGCTGGGTGCCCGAGCCCGACAAGCGGCCCGGCCGCACCGCCTTCCAACGCGACCGGGCCCGGGTGCTGCACTCGGCCGCGCTGCGCCGCCTGGCGGGGACGACCCAGGTGGTCGCGCCGATGAGCAGCGACTTCCCGCGGACCAGGCTGACGCACTCGCTGGAGTGCGCGCAGGTCGGCCGGGAGCTCGGCGCGGCCCTCGGCTGTGATCCGGACTTGGTGGAGACGGCCTGCCTGGCGCACGACATCGGCCATCCGCCGTTCGGCCACACCGGCGAGGAGGCGCTAGACCAGGCCGCCGAGGGGTGCGGCGGCTTCGAGGGCAACGCGCAGTCGCTGCGCATCCTGACCAGGCTGGAGCCCAAGCGCTTCGCCCCGCTGGACGAGCCGGAGGTCCGGCTCTCGCCGTGGCCCGGCCGCAGCGTCGGCCTGAACCTGACCCGCGCCGCGCTGGACGCCGCCACCAAGTACCCGTGGGCGCGCGGCGGTCACCCCACCGACCCGGGCTCCACCAAGTACGGCGTGTACGGGGACGACCTGCCGGTGTTCCGCTGGATGCGCGCGGGCGCGCCGGACGGCCGCAAGTGCTTCGAGGCGACGGTGATGGACTGGTCGGACGACGTGGCCTACTCCACCCACGACGTGGAGGACGGCCTGCAGGCCGGCCACATCGACCCGGCGGCGCTGCGCTCCCCGCAGGAGCGCGCCGAACTGTTCAAGACCGCCGAGCGGTTCGCCCCCGGCGCCGAGCCGGAGGAGTTCGGCGCCGCGCTGGACCGGCTGCAGGCCGAGGAGTGGTGGCCCACCGGCTACGACGGCACCGCCCGGTCCCGGGCCGGCCTGAAGGACCTCACCAGCCAGCTGATCGGCCGCTTCTGCCTGGCCGCCGAGCAGGCCACCCGGGCCCGCTACGGCCCGGGCCCGCTGACCCGCTACGCCGCCGAACTGGTGGTGCCGCACGGCGTCCGGCTGGAGTGCGCGGTGCTCAAGGCGGTCGCCGTCCGGTACGTGATGCAGCGCGACGAGCAGGCCCAACTCCGGTCCCGCCAGCGGATCGTGATCGCCGAGCTGGCCGACGCCCTGCTGCGCGGCGCCCCGGCGGGGCTGGACGGGGTGTTCGCCGCCCAGTACGCCGAGGCCGAGGACGACCGGGCCGCGCTGCGCACCGTGATCGACCGGATCGCCACCCTCACCGACGCCTCCGCGCTCGCCCTGCACGCCGAGCTGGTCGGTCCGTAGGGCCGGGGTCGGACGGCTCCCGCTCCCGTAGACTTCACCGGTGGCCGGTCGGATCAGGGACGAAGATGTGCAGGCGGTGCGTGCCGCCCTGCCGATCGACGCCGTGGTCGGCGACTACGTGCAGTTGGCGGCCGGTGGCGGCGCGCAGCTGAAGGGCGTCTGCCCGTTCCACGACGAGAAGTCCGCGTCGTTCTACGTGCACCCGGGCAAGGGCGTCTTCCACTGCTTCGGCTGCGGCGAGTCCGGCGACACGATCACCTTCCTGATGAAGATCGAGCACTGCTCGTTCGCGGAGGCGGTCGAGCGGATGGCCGCCCAGGCGGGCATCACCCTGCGCTACGAGGAGGGCGGCTACAGCCCGCGCCACCAGCAGGGCGAGCGGACCAGGCTGGTCGAGGCGCACAAGGTCGCCGCCGCCTGGTTCGAGGAGCAACTGGCCACGCCGGAGGCCGAGATCGGCCGCCGCTTCCTGGCCGAGCGGGGCTTCGACGAGGCCGCCGCCAAGCACTTCGGGGTGGGCTACGCCCCGGCCGGCTGGGAGCACCTGGTGCGCTTCCTGCGCGGCCGCGGCTTCTCGGACAAGGAGATCTCGGTCGGCGGCCTGGCCTCGCAGGGCCAGCGCGGCGGCCTGATCGACCGCTTCCGGGGCCGCCTGGTCTGGCCGATCCGGGACAGCTCGGGCGACGTGGTGGGCTTCGGCGCCCGCCGCCTGCGCGAGGACGACAACGGCCCGAAGTACCTGAACACCCCCGAGACGCCGCTCTACAAGAAGTCGAACGTGCTGTACGGCATCGACCTGGCCCGCAAGGAGATCGCCAAGTCGGGCCGGGCGGTGGTGGTCGAGGGCTACACCGACGTGATGGCCTGCCACCTGGCGGGCGTCACCACGGCGGTGGCCACCTGCGGCACCGCCTTCGGCGAGGACCACATCAAGATCATCCGCCGCCTGCTGATGGACACCACCTCCACCGCGGGGTACCGCGGCGAGACGGTCTTCACCTTCGACGGCGACGCCGCCGGCCAGAAGGCCGCCCTGCGCGCCTTCGAGGACGACCAGAAGTTCGCCGCCCGCACCTCCATCGCCATCACCCCGGGCGGCATGGACCCGTGCGAACTGCGCCTGTCCCAGGGCGACGAGGCGGTCCGCACCCTGGTCGAGCACCCCGTCCCGCTGTTCGAGTTCGCGCTCCGCTCGGCGGTCGGCCGGCACCGGGTGGACACCGCCGAGGGCCGCGCCGCCGCCCTGGAGGAGGCCGCCGGGATCATCGTCAAGATCAAGGACCGCTCGATCCAGCACGAGTACGCCGTCCAACTGGCCGGCATGGTCGGCATCCTGGACGAGCAGTTCGTGGTCCGCCGGATCGCCCAACTCGCCCGCTGGCAGCGCGAGAACCAGCAGAACGGCCAGCAGCGCACGCTGCGCCGCCCGGACGCCCCCGCCCGGCCGCCGGTCCGCCCCGAACGTCCGGCGTTCCGGCTCGACCCGCGCGACCCGGCCCAGTTCGTCGAGCGCGAGCTGCTCAAACTCGCCCTCCAGCACCCGGACCTGGTCAGCCCGGCCTTCGACCAGTACGGCGAGGAGGAGTTCCCCACCCCGCCGTACCGGGCCGTCCGCCGCGCCATCGGCCAGGTCGGCGGCACCGCCTACGGCGCGACCCTGCCCGACTTCACCGCCGCCGTCCGCGAGGCCAGCCCGGACGACCAGGTGCGCGGCCTGGTCACCGAACTGACCGTGGAGCCGATCCGCTCCCGCCGCAAGGCCGACGAGGTGTACGCGGGGGAGTTCCTGGTCAAGCTCCGCCTGCAGGCCGTCGAGCGCCGGGTCGCCGAGGTCCGCGCCCACCTGCGCCGGCTCGGCGACCGCGCCACCGCCGAGGAACTGCACCCGGTGCAGAGCGAGCTGTGGGCCCTCCAGCAGTACGGCCAGCAACTGCGCTCCAAGGGCGCCGCCGCGCTCTGACCGCCACGCTCTGACCGCCGCGCGCCGACGGGTCGCGCCCCGACCCGCCCCGTCGCACGCCCTGACCCGCTGTCAGGCGCCCCGCGTGCACTGGCACTTGCCGCCGGGGCGGGTGCCGTTCGCCCACCTCCTGCCCGTCCGCAGGTGCCCGGGCCCGCCGGGCTGGGTATCCCCTCCGGTGTGGTGCGGCACCCCCAGGCCGCGCCCGGCCCCCGGAGGGATGCCCGTGGAGCTTTCCGTCGCCCGCCAGCCCCAGACCGCCGCGCGCCTCCCGCAGGCCGCCCCCGTCCGGGACGCCGCGCTCCCACCCCGGCGCGGCCCGCTCGGCCTGGCCGCGCCCGCCGAAGCCGCCGCGCCCACCGACCCGGTCGAGCCCGCCGAGCCCGCAACGGAGATCGCGGAGGCCACAGAGGCGGTGGAGCCCGCAGCGGCCGCGGAGGCCGAACCGACCCCGGAGGAACTGGCCGAGGAGGTCCCGGAACCGGCCCTGGACGAGGGCACCGGCCCGGCCGCCGACCTGCTGCGCCAGTATCTGCGGGAGATCGGCCGGATCCGGCTGCTGACCGCCGTCGAGGAGGTGGAGCTGGCCCGCGCCATCGAGGCCGGCCTGTTCGCCGAGGAGGCGCTCGACCGCACCCAGGGCGGCGACCAGCGCCTCGCCGACGACCTGGACCGGCTGGTCGTCCTCGGCCGGATCGCCAAGCGCCGCCTGATCGAGGCGAACCTGCGGCTGGTGGTCTCGGTCGCCAAGCGCTACGTCGGCCGCGGCCTGACCCTGCTCGACCTGGTGCAGGAGGGCAACCTCGGCCTGATCCGGGCGGTGGAGAAGTTCGACTACGCGCGCGGCTACAAGTTCTCCACCTACGCGACCTGGTGGATACGCCAGGCGATGAGCCGCGCCCTGGCCGACCAGGCCCGCACCATCCGGGTGCCGGTGCACGTGGTCGAACTGATCAACCGGGTGCTGCGGGTGCAGCGCGCCCTGCTGCAGGAGCGCGGCCTCGAACCGACCGCCGCCGAGGTCGCCGCGGTGCTGGAGCTGACGCCGGAGCGGGTCCGGGAGATCCGGCGGCTCGCCCAGGAGCCGGTCTCGCTGCACACCCCGGTCGGCGAGGAGGACGACGTCGCGCTGGGCGACCTGATCGAGGACGCCGACGCCGCCTCCCCGCCGGAGAGCGCCGCCTTCCTGCTGCTGCGCGAGCACCTGGACGCGGTGCTGGCCACCCTCGGCGAGCGCGAGCGCCAGGTGGTCCAGCTCCGCTACGGCCTCGACGACGGCCGCCCGCGCACCCTGGAGGAGATCGGCCACCTGTTCGGCGTGACCCGGGAGCGCATCCGCCAGATCGAGGCCAGGACCCTCGGCAAGCTCCGCGACCACGCCTTCGCCGACCAGCTCCGCGGCTACCTCGACTAGGGCCGCCGTCCGCTCAGTGGTGGAACCCGCTGTGCCGCGGCATCCCCAGCTCGCCGAGCGGCGCGGGCTGGCGCTCCAGCTCGGGCAGCAGCCGCCGCAGGTCGCTCAGCAGCAGGTCCGCCAGGTCCCGGGTGAACCCGTTGCGGCACACCACCCGCAGCACCGCCAGGTCGGTCCGCCCCTCCGGGAAGGTGTACGCGGGCACCTGCCAGCCGCGCTCGCGCAGCCGCCGCGAGACGTCGAACACGTCGAACGGGCAGTCCTCGACGGTGGTGACGGCGAACACCGGCACCTGGTCGCCGCGGGTGATCAGCCGGAACCGGCCGAGCTTCTCGAACTCCGCGGCCAGGTACGTCGCCACGTCCCGGCAGGCCTGCTGGACGGCGCGGTAGCCGGCGTGCCCGAGCCGCAGGAAGGTGTAGTACTGGGCGACCACCTCGGCGCCGGGCCGGGAGAAGTTCAGCGCGAAGGTCGGCATCTCGCCGCCCAGGTAGTTGACCTTGAACACCAGCTCCTCGGGCAGCGCCCCGGTGTCCCGCCACAGCGCCCAGCCGACGCCCGGGTACACCAGGCCGTACTTGTGCCCGCTGGTGTTGATCGACGCCACCCGGGGCAGCCGGAAGTCCCAGACCAGGTCCGGGTCCAGGAACGGCGCGACCATCCCGCCGGACGCCCCGTCCACGTGCACGGGCACGTCCAGGCCGGTGTGCGCCTGCAGGTCGTCCAGCGCGGCGCAGATCCCGGCGATCGGCTCGTACGAGCCGTCGAAGGTGGAGCCGAGGATGCCGACCACCCCGATCGTGTTCTCGTCGCAGTGCGCCACCGCCTCCTCGGGGCTCAGGTGGAAGCGGTCGCCCGCCATCGGCACCAGCCGCGCCTCGACCTCCCAGAAGTTGCAGAACTTCTCCCAGCAGACCTGCACGTTGATGCCCATCACCAGGTTCGGCCGGGCCCCGGCCGCGTACCGGTCGGCGTTGCGCCGCATCCAGCGCCGCTTCAGCGCCATTCCGGCGAGCATGCACGCCTCGCTGGAGCCGGTGGTCGAGCAGCCCACCGCCGCGTCCGGGTCGGGGGCGTGCCACAGGTCGGCCAGGATCGCCACGCAGCGCCGTTCCAGCTCGGCGGTCTGCGGGTACTCGTCCTTGTCGATCATGTTCTTGTCGCGGCACTCGCCCATCAGCCGGTCCGCGTACTCGTCCATCTGCGTCGTGACGAAGGTCGCCAGGTTGAGCTTGGCGTTGCCGTCCAGCAGCAGCTCGTCGTGGATCAGCTGGTACGCCACCGGCGGCGGCACCGGCACCCGGGGCAGCCGGTGCAGCGGCGGCGCGAGCTGCATCGCCCCCACCGGGTCGGTCAGCACGTGCAGCGGGCTGAACGGCAGCCGGCGCTCCTCCGAGCTCTGTCCCCTGTGCAACGCCATGGCGAACCGTCCCTCCACTCGTGGAGTTCCCACGGTGCCACCGGGCCCGGGCCGACGCACTTTCAGGAACCCGTTCCGGACAGGGGCCGGACGGGGCGTCAGGAGGCGGCGGTCTCCGGGTGGTACTGCTCGCGCATCGCCGCGAACTGCTGGCGCACCGCCGTGCCGACCGCCAGGTCGTGCTCCTGGTCGGGGGCGAGCAGCGTCAGGTCCGGCAGCTCCCAGCGCGGCGGCTCGGCCGTCCCGGCCAGCGCCCAGGCGGCCTGCCGGGCCGCGCCGCGCGCCGCGTGGTCGCCCGGCGGCGGCACCACCACGGGCCGCCCGAACACCTGCGGCGCGATCTGCTGCACGGCGGGCAGCCGCCCGGCCGCGCCCAGCAGGAACACCCGGTCCACCGCGACCCCGTGCCCGCGCAGCACGTCCACCGCCTCGGCCAGGTTGCACAGCATGCCCTCGACGGCCGCCCGCGCCACGTGCTGCGGCGCCATCGACTCGGCCCGCAGCCCGGTCAGGGTGCCCGCCGCCTGCGGCAGCTTCGGCGTCCGCTCGCCGTCCAGGTAGGGCAGGAAGACCATCCCGTACGCGCCGGGCGAGGACTGCAGCGCCAACTCGGACAGGCCCGCCAGGTCGGTGCCCAGCATCGCGGCGGTGGAGCGCAGCACCTGCGCGGCGTTCAGCGTCGCCACCATCGGCAGGTGCCGGCCGGTGGCGTCCGCGAACGAGGAGACCAGCCCGGACGGGTCGACCACCGCCCGGTCGTGCACCGCGAAGATCGTGCCGTTGCCGCCGAGCGAGACCACCGCGTCGCCGACCTCCAGGCCCAGGCCCAGCGAGGCCGCCATGTTCTCGCCGGTGCCGGCCGAGATCAGCAGCCCCTCGGGGGTGTGCCCGGCGGGCTCGGCCGGGCCCAGCACGTCCGGGACCTTCAGCTCGTGGCCGAGCGCCAGCTTGACCAGGTCCTGCCGGTACTCGCCGGTCACCGGCGACCAGTACCCGGTGCCGGAGGCGTCGCCGCGGTCCGTGGTGCGCCGCCGCGCCCCGCCCAGCAGCTGCGACACCAGCCAGTCGTGCGGCAGCAGCACCTCGGCGATCCGCTGCGCCGACACCGGCTCGAACTCGGCCAGCCAGCGCAGCTTGGCGATCGTGTACGTCGGGCCCGGCACCGCGCCGATCGCCTCGGCCCAGGGCTGCGGCCCGCCCAGCGCGTCCAGCAGCGCGGCCGCCGCCCCCGCCGAGCGGGGGTCGTTCCACAGCAGCGCGGGCCGCACCAGCACACCGCCGGCGTCCAGGCCGATCAGGCCGTGCTGCTGGGCGGACACGCCGATCGCCCGGACGCCCTCCAGCAGGCCCCCGGCGGCGGCGTCGCCGAGCGAGTGCAGCCAGCTCTGCGGGTCCACCTCCGTGCTCCGGGCGTCCTCGCCCTCCGGGAGCGGGTGCGGAGCCCGGCCCTGTCGGAGTACGGCGCCGGTGTCGGCGTCGCACGCGACGATCCGGGTGCGAGTGGTGGAGCTGTCGATGCCCGCGACGATGGCCATGCCGAGATCATGCCGCAGTCGGCGGTCGGGGCGGGCCCGACTGCCGCAAGTGTTGCCCAGTCGGTACCGGAACCACCCCGTCCGACAGCCGTCCGCCCCGGCCCCGGGAGGCCCGGCGGACCGGGGGCGTCATCGGGGTGTTCCCGGAGCGTCCCCGGGCCGTCCGCAGGGCGTTCCCGAGGGCGTCCTCAGGGGCGGACGGTGCCCCAGCCGTCGTCCTCGCCGTGCTGCCGGGCGAAGTACGGGACGCGCTCGGTCAGCGCGTTCGGCAGCTTCTCGCCGACCTTGTCGGCGACCGCCCCGGCGGCCTTGCCGGCCACCGCGCCCGCCTGCTGCCTGGCCTTCTCGGCGGCGTCCTGCACCCGCGGGTTGTCCCGCACGTGCCGGGCCGCGCCGGCCAGCTGTTCGTAGCGCTCGCGCCCGGCCCGGGTACCGAGGACGTACCCGATTCCGAGGCCCACGATCAACGACACCTTCCACATGCCCTGGTTCCACCCTTCGTCGCCGCGCGATTGTGTGCCGCGTCTACCCGCCCGGCCGGTCCGTGAACCGCCCGGCCGGTGGCGGGTCCGGGCCAGCCGGAGCCGCCGTGCACCAGCATCCCCGCCCGTACCGGGGGACGCGCGCGGGGCGCGCCGTACCGGCCCGCGGCCGTGCCAGGGGCGACGCACGGGCGAGGTGGGGGAGGACGGCGGGGAAAGCGATTGGCGGAACACCCCCCTGAGTGCGCTAATGTATGTCCCGCAGCGAGCACCGTGGGCCCCGGAGCGATCCGGAGACCGGGTGGGCGAGGCAGAAGCACGATCCTCCATAGCTCAATTGGCAGAGCAGCCGACTGTTAATCGGCAGGTTATTGGTTCGAGTCCAATTGGAGGAGCGCGGTCCCCCATAGCTCAATTGGCAGAGCAGCCGACTGTTAATCGGCAGGTTATTGGTTCGAGTCCAATTGGGGGAGCTTCACCGGAAGTCTCGGTGATCAGTCCAGAGCGAGGGCCCTTCGGCGAGACCGAGGGGCCCTCGTGTTTTTCCCCTCGGTCTCGCCGAAGGGCCCTCGGAGGCCGCTCGGGGTTTTCCGGGGGAGGGCGGTCTCAGCTGCCGCCGGTGCCGCCGTCGGCCTGCCGGTAGAGGTCGGCGGTCCGCTGGTCGAAGGCCGGGCTGTAGGAGGTGTCGGCGGTGTCGCCGCCCTGCTGGTAACCCCCTATGACGCCGATCACCCGGCCGTCGGCGGTGACCCAGGGGCTGCCGCTGGTGCCGTCGGTGAACCCGCTGCAGTCGAAGCGCCGGCCGTTCGGGCCGGCCGTGACGGCGGTGGTCCGGCAGGTGATCGGGGCGTTGCCGTCGTTGGGGTAGCCGGTGACGGTGACCTCGGTGTCGCCGCCGTCGGTGGAGAACCGCTCGGCGCCCAGCACGTCCTCGATCCGCCGGCCGTCGACCCGGTCGACGGTCAGGAACGCGACGTCGTAGTGCTCGTCGTCCGGGCCGGTGCCCCAGCGCGGGTCGACCTTGACCCCGGTGATCGGCCAACTCCCGTGCGGGGCACGGCCGTCGCGGTAGCCGGGGGCGAACACCAGGCCGCTCACGGGGACGCCGTGCGGGGCAACGCAGTGGGCGGCGGTGATCAGCAGGCTGCCGCCGCCGCTGTGCACGACGGAGGCGGTGCAGAACCGGGGGCCGTCGAGGCCGTCGAGGAACAGCTGCCCGACCCGGTCGGCGGCCGGGCCGGCGGCGGCGGGGCTGGACGTCGCGGTGGGGCCCCCGGCGGGGGCGGCGGAGGTGCAGCCCGCGGCGGCCAGCAGCAGGGCGAGCGCGCCGACGGCGCGGAGCGGCTGCCGGCCGGGGCCTGGGGTGCTGCGCGGCACGGTCGCTCGCTTCCGCCGGGTCGGTCCGCCCGGGGCCGGGCGGCGGTCGCAGCAAGATCTACCAGTCCCCGGCGCGGCCGGGCAACCACCTGTGGCGGCCCGGACCCGGGGCGGCCGGGCCGGGCCCCAACACGCCGACGGGGGCGGGGCCGTGCGTACCCGGATGCGCCCCCGGCGCGCACCACCGGTGATCGACCGGCTATGCTGCCGGGGGCGGCCCTGAGGGGCCGTCTGCTGCTGCCAGGGACCGGCCCGCCGGCCCGGCAGGTCGAGTCGGGGGGCGGTAGCTCAGCCGGTTAGAGCAGGGGACTCATAATCCCTTGGTCGTGGGTTCGAGTCCCACCCGCCCTACCTCGGCCGCTGACGGGACGTCAGCACACCCGCAGCCCCTGTTCCGGCACGAAGCCCGGGGGCACCACCACGAGGGCTCCGTCGGGGGCGCCGCTCGGGTCGCCACGCAAACTGTAGAGCACCGGCCCGCCGTTCGGCCTCCCGCCGGGCCCGGATTCACCCGCCCGTGGACGGAAACGGACCTGTTCGGCACAGCGGCCGGGGCCCGCGCGTCCTTCGACGTGCGGGCCCCGGCCGGTGCGGGAGTTGACGGCGGGTCAGTACTGGGTGGTGACGGTGACCCCGGAGAAGCCCTGCAGGGCGTGGAGGCTGAAGTACACCCAGCCCGCGGGCGGGTTGCTGATGGTCAGGGTCTCGCCGTTGCCGCTGTTCACGGACTTGGCGGCGTAGGAGCCGGTGGTGGCCCAGTCGGCCGGGTTCCAGTACAGGTCGGCGTTGCCGGTGCCGCCGGAGGTGGTGATGGTCAGCCGCTGCACGCCGGCCGGCAGGTTGAGGAAGCCGTAGCTGTAGTTGCCGGTGGTGGCCGAGACGTTGTCGCGGCGGCAGTTCCGGTCGTACCAGCGCCCGTCCTGGTTGGTGCAGAGCGGGACGGCGGGCGTCAGGGTGCCGCAGTCGCCGGCGCCGCAGGCGGTCAGGTAGCGGGCGAAGTCGGCGTCGTAGGAGGTGCCGATCGAGGTGACGGCGGCGCGGGCGCCCGCGAAGTCGCCGGAGCGGGTCTTCGCCAGGTAGGCGGCGACGTCCTGCGGGTGCGACTGGAGCATGTAGCGGACGGCCAGGTAGCCCCAGTTGTACGTCCGGGTCTGGTCGGTGTTGTCGTAGGTGGTGTCGAACAGGGTGCTGAGCCGGTAGGTGCCCTTGGCGGCCTGCGCGATCGCGTCGTCGTAGCGCACGTCCCGGTAGGTGTAGGACATGTACTCGGCGAAGCCCTCGATCCACCAGATGCTCGGGAACGCCTGTCCGGCGTCGAAGTCGCCGTAGAAGTCGAACCGGCCGTCGAGGTAGTGCGCGTACTCGTGGTTGAGGTTCCAGATCTGGAAGGACGGGCGCAGCCACTCCGCCTCGTGGGCGACGAAGCGGGCCTGGTTGCCGGCCTCGTTCGGCCTGCCCTCCAGGTACATGCCGCCGTTGTCGACCTCGATGTCGTACATCGACCAGGCGTACAGGCGGTAGTCGTAGGAGGAGTCGTAGACGACGACCTCCAGCTGGGTGTTGACGTCGCCCGGGACCGGGCCGTTGTCCTTGACCACGCGGTGGAACAGGGCGTCCTCGTTGGCCAGGCTGGTGCAGGTGCCGTCCAGCTCGGTCGCGGACAGCGCCTGGGCGCGGATGCGCAGGGTCGGGCTGCAGACCCGGTCGACGGTCAGGACCAGCGGGGCGAGCCGGGTCGGCAGGTCGCACAGCCCGTAGTAGGAGCAGCGCCCGGCGTCCTTCTTCTCGGTGAACCAGGCGAGGTTCATGGTCAGCGGGCCGGTGGCGCCGACCAGCGGGTAGGCGTTGACCAGCTCCTTCACCAGCGGACGGGCCTGGGCCTGCAGGACCGGCTGTTGCAGGAAGGAGCCCAGGTCGATGCCGAGGGTGGTGGCCAGGTCGCCGCCGTTGATCATCGAGCTGTTGCGCTTGACGAACGAGGAGATCGAGGCGGCCACGGACGGGTCGGCGACCAGCGCGGCGTTGAACGAGTCGGTGCCGAGGCCGTTCTCCAGCACCAGCTTGGTGTTGGAGACGGCGCTCCACATGCCGCCGGTCCAGGCGCCGGTGTAGCGGTCCAGCAGGTCCTTGACCACGCCGGTGTAGCGGGCGTTCTCCTGGGCGGAGTCGATCAGGATGACGGCCTCGGCGAGGATCCCGCCGTTCGCCTCGGTGACGTCCTTGGCGTGCGGGGCGGCGTAGAACGCGTCCAGCGCGCCGCGGATCGAGGTCTGCAGGGGGGTGCCGTACGCGCCGACCGTGTCGGCCTGGTTCCACTGCACGTAGTAGCCGGCCCGCAGGAAGGTCACCAGCTGGGCAGTGGATGCCGAATTGGTGCCGTCGTAGCCGGTGGCGGCGGTGCGCAGGGCGTCGGCCACGACGACCATCTGCGGCTCGCGGAAGGTGTTCTTCGCGTCGGTGCCGGTGATGTTGTAGAGCCTGCCCACGCAGTCGAGGGAGGCGGACTTGACCGCCTGGACCAGGGCGTTGCCGCCGAGGGAGCCGAAGGCGGCGGTGTCGCAGCCGTTCGCGTCGGCGGCGAGCGAACCGAACTTCCTGCTCGCCCCGGCGGCGGTGGAGCTGCCCTGCTGCGGCGCGGTCCTGGCGCCGGTCACGGTCTCGCCCGGGGTGCGGCGGCCGTCCTTCGGCTCGTCCGGCGACTTCGGCACGGGGTGGGTGGACGGGGCGCCGCCGTCCTTGGCGGGGGTGTTCCGGACGGGGGCGGTGTCCTGGGTGGGGACGGTGGGGGCGGCGTGGGCCCGGTCCTGGGGGGCGAACAGCCCGACGGTGAGGACGAGCGCGAACGCCAGGGCGAGCAGGTGGCCCAACTGGGCCGTGGCCGTCTTTATATGACGCACGGTGGGGGACTCCGAGCGGTCGTGGTCGGGCTGCGGGGGCGCCGACCAAATGATGTGTGACATGTAAAATGGCACAGCGAGGGGCGAGTGGGAAGGGGCGAGATCGGACGGTGATCCGATCGCCCTGGGCCGTGCCGTTTCCGGGGTCGTCGCTTCGCCGTGCTCGGCCTGTTCGCCGCTCCCGCCGGGCCGGGGCCCGCCGAGGTCGGCAACCCCCGCACTGAGCTGCGGAAACGTGCCGGGACGGGGTGCGCATCCACCGATCGGCCGATGGCGGTGTCCACCGGAACGCTCGCCGGGTGTGGCCGGTTCGACGACGAATCGATGCCGGGAGCGGGGCAAATATGGAGTGCGACACCGATACGTCGGCCCCCACCCGACCCCGACCGGCATCCCGCCCATAGGCCCGATATCCCCGACCCCGCCGCCCACTACCTGCCACCCGCCACCCGCCGCCCACCGTCTGCCGCCCGCCGCCCCCGCATCCGTTGAGGCATTCCGTGCTGTACCTGCCGTCCCTGCCGTCCCTGCCGTCCCTCAGGAGGAGGACCGTGATGATGACCGAGACCGACCAGCGCCTGCTCACGGCCGCGCACCGCGGCGACCTCGCCGCCGCCAGGTCCGCCCTGGCGGACGGCGCCCGGCTGGAGGCCAGGGACGAGCGCGGGCGCACCCCGCTGCTGCTCGCCGTCCTCGCGGACGCAGTGCCCGTCGCCGAGTTCCTGGTCGCCGCCGGCGCCGATCCGGATGCCCAGGACGAGCGGGAGGACAGCGCCTGGCTGGCCACCGGCGTCACCGGCAGCGTCCCGATGCTGCGCGCCCTGCTCCCCGCCGGGCCGGACGTCGGGCTGACCAACCGCTTCGGCGGCGTCAGCCTGATACCCGCCGCCGAACGCGGCCACGTCGCCTACGTGCGCGCCGTGCTGGCGGAGACCGACATCGACGTCGACCACGTCAACCGGCTGGGCTGGACGGCCCTGCTGGAGGCCGTGATCCTCGGCGACGGCGGCCGCGCGCACACCGAGGTGGTCCGCCTGCTGCTCGCCGCCGGCGCCACGCCCGACCTCCCCGACGCCGACGGGGTGACACCCCTGCAACACGCCGAGCGCCGCGGCTTCGAGGCCCTTGCCGAGCTGCTGCGATCCGGCCCCGGCCCTGCCCCCGATCATGAACCCGCCCCCGAAACCGGAGGTTCCTGATGACGATCCGTCACCGACGTTCGCTGCCGGTGCTATTGGCTATTACCGCGCCGGTGCTCGCCGTCCTGCTCACCGCCTGCGCGGGCCCGGCAGCCGACGACGGCCGGGCCGGTGGCCCGGCGCGGTCGGCCTCGGTCGCGGCCCCGACCGCGCCCCCTGCCACCGGTCCGCCCGCCGGCGCCCCGGCGGCCTCCCCGACGGCGGCCGGGACGCTCCTGGTCGCCGACTTCGACGCCGATACCGTCACCTTCGTCGACCCGCAGCACGGCGCGATCGGCTCGGTCCGGGTCGGCAGGGCGCCGTACGCGGTGGCCGCCGGGGTCGACGGCCGGGCCTGGGTCAGCACCGCCGAGGGCGTCGCCGAGGTCGACACCCGGGCGCGCACGCTGAACCGGCTGATCCCGCTCCGGACGGCCACCGGTCCCGCCGGGGCGGGCGAGTACCGGGGCGGCGGCATGGGCCTGGCGCTCTCCCCGGACGGCGGGCGGTTGTACGTCGGCGTCAACGTCCCGGGGAAGAACGGGACGCTGGAGGTGATCGACACCGCCACGGGCCGGGTCACCGGGGTGGCCCCGGTCGGGCGGCGGCCGTTCGACGTCGACGTCTCCCCGGACGGGCGGGAGGCCTACGCGACCGGCCACGACTCCTTCGACGTGACGGTGGTGGCCGCCGACACCCTGGCCACCCGCCGGATCGAGGTCGCGCCGTACGGCACGGAGGGCGGGCTCGGCTCCTGGCTGAAACCGCACTACGCGGCGGTCCGGCCGGGCGACGGCAAGCTGCTGCTGCCCTTCGAGGGCGAGCGGCTCGCGGTGGTCGACCCGCACACCGGGCAGGTCTCCGTCGAACCGATGACGGCCAACACCCACCAGCACGGCACCACCCTCGCCCCCGACGGCCGCCTGCTGGTGGTCGGCTCCGGCCCGATCACCAAGGACGACCGGGGCCCGAGCCTGACGGTCCGCAACCCCGACGGCAGCGAACGGGTCTACCCGCTCGGCGTCCCGCACGAGAACGTGGCGATATCGGCGGACGGCCGGACGGCCTACGTCACCGGCGGCTTCACCCGCGACGGCTCCTGGGACGGCATCACCCTGGTCGACCTCGACAGCGGCGCCACCCACCGCCTGGAGGCCGGTCACCGACCACTGGGGATAGCCGTGCTCTGACGCCACCGTGCCCGAGCCTCCGGGCTCGTCCTCCCACCGCAATCCCTCGCAATCTCCGCAATCCGCCGCCGTCCGTCGCGTTCCGGGGCAAGCCGGGGGTCGGTGGCCAGGCCCTAGGGTGGGCGGATGCTCCTGCCCGCAGCGCTGCCCACGCCCCTGCTGGTGATCGACGACCCGGAACTCGCGGCGGCGGGGGTCGAACTCCGGCTGAAGCGCGACGACCTGGCGCACCCGACCGTCCCGGGCAACAAGTGGCGCAAGCTGGCGCCGAACCTGGAGCACGCGGTCGCGGCGGGGTACCGGGGCCTGCTGACGTACGGCGGGGCGTACTCGACGCACGTGCGGGCGGTCGCGGCCGCGGCGAAGGCGCTCGGGCTGGCCAGCACCGGGGTCATTCGCGGTGCCGAGCTGGCGGACGTGCCGCGGAACTGGTCGCTGGCCCGGGCCGAACGGGACGGGATGGCGCTGGAGTTCGTGGAGCGCTCCGTCTACCGGGAGGTCGCGGACGGTCGGCGGGAGCGGCGGCCCGGCCACTACGTCCTGCCGGAGGGCGGGTCGAACGCGCTCGCGGTGCACGGGGCGGCGGTGGTCGGCGCGGAGCTGGCGGCCCAACTGCCGGGCGGGGCCGGCGAACGGGACGTGGTGTGCTGCCCGGTCGGCACCGGCGGCACGCTGGCCGGGATCGCCGCCGGACTGCCGCCCGGCGCCCGGGCGCTCGGGGTGGCGGTACTGCGCGGCGAGGGCTACCTGGAGCGCGAGGTGACGGAGCTTCACAAGTCGGCATACGGAAGGGAGTTCGAGAACTGGCGTCTGACGCACGACTGGCACGGCGGCGGCTACGGCCGGGTGCCGGACGAGCTGGAACGATTCGCCGCGCGGTTCGAGGCGGCGCACGGGGTGCCGGTGGAGCGGCGGTACGTGGCCAAGGCGCTGTGGGCCGTCCACGGCCTGGCGCGGGCGGGCGGGTTGGCGGACCGCCGGGTCACGGTGGTGGTGACGGGCGTCCCCGACCCGGTGGCCTGAGCGCCCGCCGCCACGGGCCGCCCGCCGCTGCTCCTGCCCCTGCCTTGCGGCCGCCCCTGCCCCTACCTTGCGGCCGCCGCTGCCGCTGCCGGTCAGCCGAAGCTGAGGTCGCTGCAGAGGTCGCTGTCGGCGGGGCGGGTGTTCTCGGTGATGCCGGTCGGGATGCCGGTGGGCAGGGCGGTGGCTCCGGTGGCGTCGGGGTCGGGGGAGTCGGCGCGGTCCTGGCCGAGGGTGAGGGTGAGGCCCTCGGTGTCGGGGGCGGTGCGGAGTTCGGCGCCGGGGTAGAGCCGGGCGAGCTGTTCGGCGGCACTGCGCAGCGCGGGGGCGTACTCGATCAGGGTGGTCGGGCGGGCGGGGGTGTTGGCCCCGATGGTGACGTCCCGGTAGCCGTTGCCGCGCAGTGCGGTCGCGGTGCGTCCGGAGAGGCCGGGCGACTTGGCCGCGTTGTGGAGGGTGACGGGCACCGCGAGCGACGCGCTGTCGGGGCCGGCGCCGGCCGAGGGCGTGGGGCCGGGCGACGGGGTCGTGGATGGTGCGGTGGTGGGGCCGGTGGCGGGGTGGCCGTCGAGGGTGCGGTCCTGGCGCAGCAGGTTCCACAGCACGCCGGCGTCGGGTTCGACGACGGCGACGCGTTCGCCCTGGAAACGCCAGGGCATGGTGACGAACTTGACGTCGGAGAGCTTGATGTCCCGCAGCGACTGGGCGAACTCGACGAGCTTGTAGGGGGAGCCGAGCTCGGGGTCGACGGTGAGCGAGCTGGTGGCGGCGTCGGCGAGCGGCAGCAGGGTGCCCGGGTCGAAGCCCCGCGCCCGCACCTTGTCGAACAGCGAGGACATGAAGGCCTGCTGGCGGCGCATCCGGCCGATGTCGGAGCCGTCGCCGAAGCCGTGCCGGGCCCGCACGTAGTCGACGGCCTGCTGCCCGGAGACGCTCTGCCGGCCCTTGGTGAGGTGGATGCCGTAGGAGTCGACGTCGTTGGGCACGCACACGTTCACGCCGCCGACGGCGGAGGTGATGGCGGCGAAGCCCTTGAAGTCGACCACCAGGGTGTGGTCGACGCGCAGGCCGGTCAGGGTCTCGACGGTGTTCTGCGTGCAGGCCGGGTTGCCGGCCGGGAACTCCCCGACGGTGAAGGCGGAGTTGAACATCTGGTTGGTCCTGGTGCTGGTCCACTTGCCGCTCTGCAGCCGGCAGGGCGGGATGGTGACCAGGGTGTCCCGGGGGATCGACACGCCGACCGCGTGCTTGTGGTCGGCGTACACGTGCAGCAGGATCGCGGTGTCGGAGTGGCCGACCCCCTCGTCGCCGCCGCCCAGTGCGTTGTTGCCGCCGTCGCGGGTGTCCGATCCCAGCAGCAGGACGTTGACGGGCCGTCCGCCGGTGGCGGCGGTCGGCCCGGCCGCTGGCCGGTCGGTGGAGATGCCCTCGGCGGCGAAGGTCGTGATGTTGTGGTCGAGCCGCTGGTAGTACCAGGCACCGAGCCCGCCCGCGGCGACCACCAGGACGGCGGCGGTGGCCCCGAGGGCCCGGGCTGTTCGACGGCCGCGGGACGGGCCCGCGGCGGAGTGCTGTTCGGCGTCGCTCATCGGTCGGACATCTCTCTGCGGGCAGCGGGAACGGGCGCCCGAGGGCAGGCGGGTTCGCCCCGGCCGCCGCACTGCGACCGGGGTGGTCGTCACTACTTGGACGGTTCGGCGACCGGATTGGTTACATCCGAACCATCATTTTTTCGAGAGATTTTCGAATCGGTGCGACTCGCCCGCCGACCGGGCGGTTCGGCCCCGCTCGGTTCAGCCCCGTTCGGTGCTGCCGGTGCCGGTGTCGGTGCCGGTGGAGTCGAGCATCCGGCGCAGCAGGTCGCGCAGTCGGCCGCGCTCCTCGTCGTTCAGCGCCGCCAGCGGCTCGCGGGCGAAGTTCAGCGACTCGCGCAGCTCGGCGGAGGCCGAGACCCCGGACGCGGTGGCGGCGACCAGCTTGACCCGGCGGTCCTGCGGGTCGGCCTCGCGGGTCACGAAGCCGCGGCCCTCCAGCCGGTCGACGATGCCGGTGATGTTGGACGGCTCGCAGGAGAGGGTCTGCGCGATGTGCCGCATCGGCATCGGGCCGCGCCGCAGCAGGGCCAGCACCTTCGCCTGGGCGCCGGTGAGCGAGCGGGCGGCCGCGGCCTCCTCGTACTCGCGGTGGAAGAGTCCGACCAGGCGCGCCATGAGGTCCACGACCTCCAGGGTGATCGGGTCGGCCGTGGGCGCCTGCACCTGCTGCTCCTGCTGCTCCTTCTCCATGCCGTCGAGTCTAGCTGAACATTTGACAACATGAACCTTTCATCCGCAGGCTTACTTGAGTCGCTGAACATTTCAGGTAGAGGAGCACGTGATGGCAGACCCGACGGCAGCGCAGGACCCGGCGGCGCAGGACCAGGCCCTCCCCGCCACCGGCTACGAGTGGCACCTGGCGGCCCGTCCGCAGGGCTGGCCGGTGCCCGCCGA
Source organism: Kitasatospora sp. NPDC088134 (assembly GCF_044741705.1). Classification (NCBI taxonomy): domain Bacteria; kingdom Bacillati; phylum Actinomycetota; class Actinomycetes; order Kitasatosporales; family Streptomycetaceae; genus Kitasatospora; species Kitasatospora sp. NPDC088134. The sequence continues at coordinate 24,914 of NZ_JBIUTD010000041.1, forward strand.
CTTCGCGCTGGTCGAGGCCCCGGTCCGGCGGCCCGGCCCGGGCGAGATCCTGGTGCGCAACGCCTACCTCTCGGTGGACCCGTACATGAGGGGAAGGATGAATGACCAGAAGTCCTACGTCCCGCCGTACGCGCTCGGCGCGCCGATGGACGGCGGGGCCGTCGGGTACGTGATCGCCTCGGAGGCCGAGGGCTTCGCGGTCGGCGACGCGGTGCTGCACGGGCTGGGCTGGCGCGAGTACGCCACGCTGGACGCCGCGCACACCGTGAAGGTCGACCCGGAGCTCGCCCCGCTCTCCGCCTACCTGGGCGTGCTCGGCATGCCGGGCCTCACCGCGTACGCCGGCCTGCTGGAGGTCGCCTCGTTCAAGCCCGGCGACACCGTCTTCGTCTCCGGCGCGGCGGGGGCGGTCGGCTCGCTGGTCGGCCAGATCGCCCGGCTCAAGGGCGCGAAGCGGGTGATCGGCTCGGCCGGTTCCGCCGCCAAGGTCGCCACCCTGGTCGACGAACTCGGCTTCGACGCCGCCTTCGACTACAAGGCCGGCCCGGTCGCCGAACAGCTCGCCCAGGCCGCCCCCGAGGGCATCGACGTCTACTTCGACAACGTCGGCGGCGAGCACCTGGAGGCCGCGATCGGCGCGCTCAACGTGCACGGCCGGGTCACCCTGTGCGGCGCCATCGCCCAGTACAACGACACCGCCGCGCCCGCCGGGCCGCGCAACCTCGCGCTCGCCATCGGCAAGCGGCTGCGCCTGCAGGGCATGATCGTCGGCGACCACGGCGCGCTGCGCGGGCAGTTCTTCGAGGAGGTCGGCGGCTGGCTGCGGGACGGCTCGCTGCGCTCCGACGAGACCGTGGTCGAGGGCGTGGAGAACACCGCCGAGGCCTTCCTCGGCATGCTGCGCGGCGCCAACACCGGGAAGATGGTCGTCAAGGTCTGACCGGGGCAAGGGAACTGACGGTGCGTCGGGTTCCTGGCCGTCAGCACGCCCCCGCCGGAAGCGAATCCGGCGGGGGCGCGTCCGTAGGTCCGTTCGGGGGAGGTGGGCGCTGCGAGGGTAGACCTCCCGGGCGAACCGACTAGCATGGGGTGAAAGCTTGTCCGTTTTGCTCGATTTGATGACCTAATGTCGAATAAGTTGAGCTTCACGGGGTAGCCACTGGATCAGTACCGACCGGCGACGGCACGAGGCAGCTGGGGAAGGCGACCCTCGTCCACAGCCAGGAGGTCCCGGTGACGACACGTGGTGTGCTCTACCTCCACTCCGCGCCCCGCGCGCTGTGCCCGCACGTCGAGTGGGCGGTGGCGGGCGTGCTCGGCGTGCGGGTCAACCTCGACTGGATCAGGCAGCCCGCCGCGGCCGGCCACTGGCGGTCCGAACTCTCCTGGCAGGGGGAGCCCGGTACCGCCTCGCGGCTGGCGTCCGCGCTGCGCGGCTGGCAGCTGCTGCGCTACGAGGTGACCAGCGAGCCCTGCGCCACGGCGGAGGGCGAGCGCTACTCCTCCACGCCCAGCCTCGGCATCTTCCACGCCGTCACGGGCATCCACGGCGACATCCTGATCCCCGAGGACCGGCTCCGCGCCGTGCTGCTGCGCGCCCGCAGCGAGGGCGGCGACCTGGAGTCGGAGATCGTCCGGCTGCTCGGCAAGCCCTGGGACGACGAGCTGGAGCCGTTCCGGTACGCGGGCGAGGGCGCGCCGGTGCGCTGGCTCCACCAGGTGGTCTGACCCCGCGGCGGACGGGCAGGCCCCGGGGAGGGCGATCGGGTCCCGGGGAGGGTGATCGGGCCCGCGGCGAACCCGTGGCGAACCTGCGGCGAACCCGCGGCGGGCGGCGGGCGAGCAGTGGGCGGGCGGCGGTGACGCAGCGAGAAAGTCTGTGACGCTGCGAGTTTCCCGGCGTAGATACCTGGCGGTAACAGCGGTGGGCATGCCAGATTCGGGGCGCCACCGGCCGGCGGCCCACCCTCGCCCCAGCGCCCCGCACGTCCCACCGTCGCGGGGCCGTCCGCAGGAGTTCCCGCCGTGCCCCAGAGCCGACGCACCACCCCGAGGACCCTCGCCCTGCTCGCCGCAGCGGCGCTCGCCCTGCCCGTCGCCACCCTCGCCACCGCAGTCCCGGCCGCCGCCACCACCGGCACCGGCAGCACGGCGACGGTCTCGATGGGCGACAGCTACATCTCCGGAGAAGCCGGTCGCTGGAAGGGCAACAGCGACACCACCGGCAGCAGCCGGGACGGCACCGACCGCGCCTGGACCGGGTCGGGCTACGACCCGACCCGGGTGTACGGCACCACCTACGCGAGCGGGTGCGACCGCTCGGACGTGGCCGAGGTGCGCAGCGCCCCCGCCGTCAACCAGACCGCCGTCAACCTCGCCTGCTCCGGCGCCACCTCCGAGAACGTCTTCCGCGCCGCCAGCGGCGGGCAGTCGTTCAAGGGCGAGGCCCCGCAGGCCGACCGGCTCGCCGCGGTGGCGGGCCAGTACGACGTCAAGCTGATCACGCTCTCGATCGGCGGCAACGACCTGGGCTTCTCCGACGTGATCTCCACCTGCGTGCAGGACTACGAGGTCTGGTGGTCGTACTGCCACGACGACCAGCAGGCCGCGGTCGACGCCCGGATGGACGCCGCGATGGCCGGGGTCGGCAAGTCGATCGACGAGATCCGGGCCGTGATGGCGGACGCCGGCTACCGGTCCGGCGACTACCGGATCGTGCTGCAGTCCTACCCGTCGCCGATCCCGCGCAGCGCGGAGAACCGCTACCCGGAGAGCGGGTGGAGCCGGACCAGCACCGGCGGCTGCCCGTTCTGGAACCTCGACGCCGACTGGGCCCGCGACTCGCTGGTCCCGCAGATCTCCGACCGGCTGGCCGGCGTCGCGGCCGACAAGGGCGTCCAGTTCCTCGACCTGCGCGACCTGCTGCAGGGCCGCGAGGTGTGCGCCAAGGGCACCAGGATGGCCGCCCCGGGCACGGCGCCGTCCGCGACCACCAGCGAGTGGGCCCGCTTCCTGGACTACGGCAGCACCGTCCAGGGCGCCACGCAGGAGTCCTTCCACCCGAACTACTACGGCCAGCTGGCGCTCGGGCGCTGCCTGACCCTGCTGAACGCCAGGACCTCCGGGAACTGGTCCTGCCGCAACACGGCCGGCCAGGACGCCACCGGGGTGTACCTGACCGCGAAGCCGTAGGCGGCGGGGCCGGAAAACCGGCGGGGCGGTCCCGGAGAACCGGGACCGCCCCTCGGGGTGACGGTGCGTCAGACGGTGCGGAAGGCCAGCACCACGTTGTGGCCACCGAAGCCGAAGGAGTTGTTCAGCGCGGCGATCCGGCCGTCGACCGGGAGCTTGCGGGGCTCGTCGCGGACGATGTCGGCGTCGATGTCGTCGTCCAGGTCGACCACGTTGACGGTCGGCGGGGCCATCCGGTTGTACAGGGCGAGCACGGTGGCGACGGTCTCGATGCCGCCGGCGCCGCCCAGCAGGTGGCCGGTCATCGACTTGGTGGCGGAGATCGCCACGTGGTCGAGGTGCTCGCCCAGGGTGCGGCGCAGCGCCTTGATCTCGGCGGTGTCGCCCTGCGGGGTCGAGGTGGCGTGCGCGTTGACGTGCACCACCTCGGACCGGTCGAGGTCGTTGCGGGCGAACAGGTCGTCGATGGCGCGGGCCACGCCGGCGCCGGTCGGCTCGGGCTGGGCGATGTGGTGGGCGTCCGAGGACAGGCCCTGGCCGACGGCCTCGCAGTAGACCCGGGCGCCGCGGGCGGCCGCGTGCTCGGCGGACTCCAGCACGATCACGCCCGCGCCCTCGCCCAGCACGAAGCCGTCCCGGCCCTTGTCGTACGGGCGGGAGGCGTGCTCCGGGTCCTCGTTGTTCTTGGACATCGCCATCATGTTCGAGAAGGCGACGATCGGCAGCGGGTGCACCGCGGCCTCGGTGCCGCCGGCCACCACGACGTCGGCGCGGCCGGTGCGGATCATCTCGATCGCGTAGCCGATCGCCTCGGCGCCGGAGGCGCAGGCGGAGACGGGGGTGTGCACGCCCGCGCGGGCGCCGACCTCCAGGCCGACGTTGGCGGCCGGGGAGTTGGGCATCAGCATCGGGACGGTGTGCGGGGAGACCTTGCGGACGCCCTGCTCCTTGAGCACGTCGTACTGGTCGAGCAGGGTGGTGACGCCGCCGATGCCGGAGGCGATGACCGCGCCCAGGCGCTCGGGGGCCAGCGGGTTGGCGTCGTCGGTGGCCGGGGCCTCGTAGCCCGCGTCCTTCCAGGCCTCGCGGGCGGCGATCAGCGCGAACTGGGCCGAGCGGTCCAGCTTGCGGGCCAGCGGGCGGGGCAGGATCTCGCCGGGCTCGACGGCGACCCGGGCGGCGATCCGGACCGGCAGCTCGGCGGCCCAGTCCTCGGTGAGGGCGCGGACCCCGGACTTGCCGGCCAGCAGGCCCTCCCAGAAAGTGGCGGCGTCGCCGCCCAGCGGCGTGAAGGCGCCGATACCCGTGACGACCACGGTGCGGTTTTCAGCAGTCACTGGTCTTCTTCTTCTCTCATCAGCTGAGGGGGAGGACCGGAGGGCCGGTCGGAAGGGGGCCGGTCGGGGCGCGCCGGGCGTGCCCCGACCGGGTGCCTGACGACGGGTCAGACGTTGGCGACGATGAAGTCCACCGCGTCGCCCACGGTCTTCAGGTTCTTGACCTCGTCGTCCGGGATCTTCGCGCCGAAGCGCTCCTCGGCGGCGACGACGACCTCGACCATGGACAGCGAGTCGACGTCCAGGTCGTCGGTGAAGGACTTGTCGAGCGCGACGTCCTCGACCGGAATGCCGGCGATCTCGTTCACGATCTCGGCGAGACCTTCGAGAACCTCTTCGCGGGTAGCCATATCGGCTGCTCCTTCTCGGTGTTGACTGCGTGCGGTCCGTCGGACCGCCGCGGGTTTCCAGGGGGTGGGGCGGAGAAAAACGCCTAGGGGAGAGTAACCACTGCGGCGGCGTAGACCAGACCGGCACCGAAGCCGATGATCAGTGCCAGGTCGCCGCTCTTGGCCTCGCCGCGCTCCAGCATCCGCTCCATGGCGAGCGGAATGGACGCGGCGGAGGTGTTGCCGGTCTCGGCGATGTCGCGCGCCACCGGGACCCCGGCGGGCAGCTTCAGCGCCTTGATCATGGCATCGATGATGCGCATGTTGGCCTGGTGCGGGATGAACGCGCCGAGCTGGTCGGCCGTCACCCCGGCCGCGTCCAGCGCCTGCTGGGCGACCTTGGCCATGTCGTAGACGGCCCAGCGGAAGACCGTCTGGCCCTCCATCCGCAGGGCCGGCCACTTGATCTCCTCGCCGGTGCCGTTGACGGCGTCCGGCTTGGCGAAGGCGGTGTCCCAGGCCTGGGTCTGCGAGATCACGTCGGCCTGCGAGCCGTCCGCGCCCCAGACCACCTTGCCGATGCCGGGGACGTCCGAGGGGCCGACGATCGCGGCGCCCGCGCCGTCGCCGAAGATGAACGCGGTCGAGCGGTCGGTGACGTCGGTCAGGTCGCTGAGCCGCTCCACGCCGATCACCAGCACGTACTCGGCGTTGCCGCCGCGCACCATGCCGTCGGCCAGGCCCAGGCCGTAGCCGAAGCCCGCGCAGGCCGCCGAGATGTCGAACGCCGGGGCGGTGCCGCAGCCCAGCCGCTGGGCGATCTCGGTGGCGATCGCCGGGGTCTGCTTCAGGTGCGAGACGGTCGCCACGATGACGCCGCCGATCTGCTCCGGGGCGATCCCGGCCATCGCGATCGCCTTGCCGGCGGCCTGCACCGACATCTCCGCGACGGTCTCCTCCGGGCCCGCCCAGCGGCGCTCGGCGATGCCGGACCGGGTCCTGATCCACTCGTCCGAGGAGTCGATCCAGTTCAGGACCTCGGAGTTGGGGATCACCCGGGACGGGCGGTAGCCGCCCACCCCGAGGATGCGGGAGTACTGGGCGCCGGTGACCGGCTTGATGGTTGCGCTCATGCGGTCTGCTCCTGGCTGCCGTGCTCGGCCACGAGTTCGCGGGCCTTGTCGAGATCGGCGGGGGTCTTCAGGGCCAGCGTGGCGACACCCTTGACGTTGCGCTTGACCAGGTTGGTGAGCGTCCCCGCGGGGGACAGCTCGATGACGGCGGTGGCGCCCAACTGCTGCAGCGTCTCCATGCACAGGTCCCAGCGGACCGGGTTGGACACCTGCGACACCAGGCGGGCCAGCACCTCGGCGCCCGAACCGACCACCTCGCCGTCCTTGTTGGACAGGTAGGCGGTCACCGGGTCCGCGACGGCCAGGGTCGGCGCCAGCTTCTCCAGCCGGGCCTGGCCCGGGGCCATGTGCGCGGTGTGGAACGCGCCCGCCACCTTCAGCGGGATCAGCCGCGCGCCGGCCGGCGGGTCCGCCTTCAGCGCGGCCAGCTGCTCCAGCGTGCCGGCCGCGACGATCTGGCCGCCGCCGTTGTTGTTCGCCGGGGTCACGCCGTGCGCGGCGAGCTTCGCGGCGACCTCCGCCGGGTCGCCGCCGAGCACCGCGGTCATGCCGGTCGCGGTGGCGGCCGCGGCCTCGGCCATGCCGAGGCTGCGCTCGCGCACGAACGCCAGCGCGTCCTGCTCGGACAGCACGCCGGCCAGCGCCGCGGCGGTGATCTCGCCGACGCTGTGCCCGGCCAGCGCGCCGACGGTGCCGGCCACGCCCTGCGGGAGCAGCGCCCCCGCGGTCACCAGGCCGGCGGCCACCAGCAGCGGCTGCGCGACGGCGGTGTCCTTGATCTCCTCCTCGGACGCCCCGGTCCCGGCGTGCACCAGGTCGAGGCCGGCCACCTCCGACCACTGGCGCAGCCGGTCGGCGACGCCGTCCAGGTCGAGCCACGGGTTGAGGAAGCCGGGAGTCTGAGCACCCTGTCCAGGGGCGACGATAACGAGCACGGTTCAACCCTCTCTCGCCGGACGCCCGGGGGCGGGTAGGCGACGATGACGAAGAAAAGCACGTCGGCTTGTGGACTCCCTACAGTTCGCTCAGGTCTGGTCGGACCCGGAACCAAGACGCCCCAGAGCAAGGGCGATGCGCAGGGTGAACGCCGAACGTACGTCTGACGGAGCATAGCCGGTGACGTCAGTCACACGACGCAGCCGGTAGCGCACGGTGTTCGGGTGAACGAAGAGCATCCGGGCGGCGCCCTCCAGGGAGGACGCCTGCTCCAGATAGACACTCAGCGTCTCCAGGAGTGCCGAGCCGGCCTCTTCGAGAGGTGTGTAGATCTCCTCCACCAGCTGACGGCGCGCCACCTCGTCGCCCGCCAGCGCCCGTTCCGGCAGCAGGTCGTCGGCCAGCACCGGGCGCGGGGCGTCCGGCCAGGCCGCGCAGGCCTTCAGGCCCTGGGCGGCGGCGTGCGCCGAGCGGGTCGCCGACAGCAGGTCGCCGACGGTCGGGCCGACCACCACCGGGCCGGGCGCGAACTGCCCGATCAGCGCCCGGGCCGCGTGCACCGGCTCCTTGTCGCCGCCGACCACCACCACCAGACGGCGGCCCAACACCCCGGTCAGCACGTGCAGTTTGGCGTACCGGGCGGCCCGCCGGATCGCCTCGACCACCAGTTCGCTGTCGCCGTCCGGGGCGCTGCCCATCACCACCCGCACCTGGCTGGGCTGGCCCCAGCCGAGCGCCGCCGCCCGCGACAGCACGCCCTCGTCGGCGTCGCCGGACAGCAGCGAGTTCACCACCAGCGCCTCCAACCGGGCGTCCCACGCGCCGCGCGCCTCGGCGGCCTGCGCGTACACCTGGGCGGTCGCGAAGGCGATCTCCCGGGCGTAGACCAGCACCGACTCGCGCATCCCGGCCTCGTCGCCCGGGGCGGCCACCTCCTCGATGGCCTCCTCCATCACCTCGATGGTGGTGCGGATCAGCTCCACGGTCTGCCGCAGCGTGATCGCCCGGGTCAGTTCGCGCGGCGCGGTGCCGAACACGTCGGTGGAGATCGCCTGCGGCGCCTCCGGGTGCCGGTACCACTCGGTGAACGCCGCGATGCCGGCCTGCGCGACCAGGCCGATCCACGACCGGTGCTCCGGCGGCATCCGCCGGTACCAGGCCAGTTGGTCGTCCATCCGGGCGATCGCCGCCGAGGCCAGCTTGCCCGCCGACTTCTCCAGCCGCTTCAGCGTCGCCGCCCGCAGCTCGGCCCGCTCCGCCGCCAACCGCCGCTCCTCGGCCGTCATCCGGCCCCGCCCCGGCACGGCGGAGCCCCGCCCGGCCGGCGCCGGGCGTCTGGCCGCCTTCTTCTCGGCGGCCTGCTCCGGGGAGGAGCGCTCGCCGGAGGGCCGGTCGGATGCTTTGTCGGGTTTCGCTGAAGCGGATGGCACGGCACTAGCCTGCCTCACGCGGACGGGTGCTGGTGCCCACCCGGCCCGATGTCGTCCGGTGGCCCCCGTCACACCGGCTACCGTGGTGCCCGTGAGCGTGGATTCTTCGCCCCAGGACGGGCAGACGTCCGAAACCTTCGAACCGGTGTCCGCCCCCGTCCGCAAGGAGCGCGGCCGGGCCGACCTGCGCCGCGCCGCCGAGCGCTACCTGTCGGAACCCGCCGAAGGGATCACCACCCGGCACGCCTTCTCCTTCGCCGGCCACTACGACCCGCGCAACACCTCCTTCGGTGCGCTGCTGGCCTGCAACGAGGAGACCCTGGCGCCCGGCGCCGGGTACGGGGCGCACCGGCACACCGACACCGAGATCGTCACCTGGGTCGTCTCCGGTGCGCTCGCCCACCGCGACGACGCGGGCCACGCGAGCGTGGTCCGGCCCGGCACCGTCCAGCTGCAGTCCACCGGCAGCGGCGTCGTCCACACCGAACGCAACGTCGGCGGGGCGACGGAGCCGGTGACCTTCCTCCAGATGTGGCTCCAGCCCGACGGGTTCGGTGCCGCCCCGGTGGTCGGCCTCCGCCCGGTCCCCGACGGCGACGGACTGTTCCTGCTGGCCTCGGGGCGCCCCGGGGACGACGCGCTGCGGCTGCGCCGCGGCGACGCCGCGCTCTGGCTGGTCCGGGTCGGGCCGTGGGCGGCGCTGCCCGCGCTGCCGGCGGCGCCCTTCTGCTACGTCCACGTGGTGGCGGGCTCGCTCGGCTACCGCACCGTCCCGGGCCCGCAGGGCGGCGGCCGCTCGGCCGCGGCCGGCGACTCCGTCCGGATCACCGGCGACGCATTCGCGGACCCGACGGCGGGGGAGGACGGGGTGGAGCTGCTGCTCTGGGAGATGCACACGCCCGTGCGGTTCGGCTGAGGGGCGCGCCCGGCCGCGCTAGCGCTCCGCGAGGACCGCGTCGCTGAGCCGGGGCCACACCTCGGCGGCCCAGGGGCCGAAGTCGCGGTCGGTGAGGGCGAGGCAGGCGAGGTCGGCGGCGGGGTCGACCCAGAGGAAGGTGCCGGACTGGCCGAAGTGGCCGAAGGTGGCGGGGGAGTTGGCGGTGCCCGTCCAGTGCGGGGCCTTGTGGTCGCGGATCTCGAAGCCGAGGCCCCAGTCGTTGGGACGGCGGTGGCCGAAGCCGGGCAGCACGCCGCTGGTGCCGGGGAAGGCGACCTCGCGGGTCGCGGCCCGCACCGTCCCCGGGTCGAGCAGCTTGGGGGACTGCAGTTCGGCGGCGAAGCGGGCCAGGTCGGCGGCGGTGGAGAGGCCGCCCGCGCCGGCGGGGGCCCGGTGGGCGGTGTTGATCAGGGTGGCGTGCATGCCGAGCGGCCGGAAGACCGCCTCGGCGGCGTACTGGGCGAACGGGATGCCGGAGGCGTCCTCCAGGGCGGCCGCGAGGACGTCGAAGCCGGCGTTGGAGTAGAGGCGCCGGTTGCCGGGCTCGGCCATCACCCGGTGCTCGTCGAAGGCCAAACCGGAGGTGTGGGCGAGCAGGTGGCGGACGGTGGAGCCGGGCGGGCCCGCCGGGTCGTCGAGTTCGAAGACGCCCTCCTCGACGGCGACCAGGGCGGCGTAGGAGCTGAGCAGCTTGGTCACCGAGGCCAGCGGGAACAGGTGCTCCTGCGGCCCGTGCGCGCCGAGCAGCGCGCCGTCGCTCCCGCGCACCACCGCCACCGCGGCGTGGGGTACCGGCCAGTCCTCGATCATCCGCAAGCTCTCCATGGGGCGCACTCTATCCAGCGGGACGCGGCCGGACCGGGCGCCGGGCGTGCCAGGCTTGCTTGGAGCGCGCTCTAACTCAGTAGCGTCGTGTTCGTCGCCGAGACGGGGGTCAGTTCCGATGGCAGGGTCCGCACCGCAGGTCACCGAGTGCGAGCAGGCGTTCCGCAGGCCCGGCCGGGCCCCGGACCCGACGCCGCGGCACGGCATCAGCGAGGTGTCCGCGGCCAGCGGGCTGTCCGCGCACACGCTGCGCTGGTACGAGCGGATCGGGCTGCTGGAGCCGGTGGACCGCTCGTACGGCGGGCAGCGCCGGTACAGCGACGGGGACCTGGCCCGGCTGGCGTTCCTCACCAAGCTGCGGCTGACCGGGATGCCGGTGGCCGACATGGTGCGGTACGTCGAACTGCTCCGGGCCGGGGACGACACCCGGGCCGAGCGGCGGGACCTGCTGGTCGCGCACCGCGAGGAGGTGCGGCAGCGGCTCGCCGACCTGCACGCCACGCTCGCGGTGATCGACCTGAAGATCGACCACTACGCCGAGCTGGGCGGCCGGCCCTGCGGCGACCTGCCGGGCCCGGTGGCGGCGGCGGACGTGCAAGCAGTCGAGGACGAGGCAGAGGACAGGAAGAGCGCATGAGCAGCAGCAACAGCACCATCGGGACCACCCGGCTCGGCACCGACGGTCCGGTCGTCGGCGTGCAGGGCCTGGGCTGCATGGGGATGAGCGAGTTCTACGGCCCGACCGACACGGCGGAGGCGCTGGCCACCCTGGAGCGGGCGCTGGAGCTCGGGGTGACCCTGTTCGACACCGCCGACATCTACGGGTCGGGCGCCAACGAGGAGCTGATCGGCCCGTTCGTCCGGGCGCACCGGGAGCAGGTGGTGCTGGCCACCAAGTTCTCCATCGAGCGGCGCGCCGACGACCCGCACTACCGGGGCATCCGCAACGACCCGGCGTACATCCGGCAGGCGGTCGACGCCTCGCTGCGCCGGCTCGGCGTCGACGTGATCGACGTCTACTACATGCACCGGCGCGACCCGCAGGTGCCGCTGGCCGAGTCGGTCGGCGCGATGGGCGAGCTGGTCGCGGCCGGCAAGGTGCGGCACCTGGGCCTGTCCGAGGTGACCGGGCCGGAGCTGCGGGAGGCGCACGCGGTGCACCCGATCGCGGCGCTCCAGTCGGAGTGGTCGCTGTTCGCCCGGGGCGTGGAGCGCTCCGCGGTGCCGGCCGCGGCCGAGCTGGGCGTGGCGCTGGTGCCGTACTCGCCGCTCGGCCGGGGCTTCCTGACCGGCTCGTTCGACGCCGGGCGGCTGGCCGCCGACGACTACCGCCGCCACCTGCCGCAGTTCACCGGCGACAACGCGGCCGGGAACGACGAGCTGATCGCCCCGGTGCGGCGGATCGCCGCCGGGCGCGGGGTGACCCCGGCCCAGGTCGCGCTGGCCTGGGTGCAGCAGCGGGCCGAGGTGCACGGCCTGTCCGTGGTGCCGATCCCGGGCACCCGCAAGCGCGAGCGGCTGGCGGAGAACGTCGCCGCGACCGGGCTGCGGCTGGACAAGGAGGAGCTGGCCGAGCTGGAGCCGATCGCCGGCCGGGTGGCGGGCGACCGCTACGCCGACATGAGCTCCACCGCCGAGGCCCGCGAACTCTGACGGACCGTCAGGAGAGGTCGAGGGGGCGTCAGTTCCCGTCCGCGGGGCGGGCGCTGACGTCCCCGTAGTGGCCGAGGGCGATCGCCGCGAAGTTGTGCCGGCTGGCGGTGCCGTCGACCAAGTAGCCGTTGTGGCCGTTGGCGCCCGCCGAGGAGATCGCCATCGCGCCGAACGCCTGGGTGGTCGGGTCGGCGCCGTGCCCGAGGCCGCCGACCTCCAGGTACGGCACGTTGCCGATCCAGTCGCCCGGGTTGCGGGCCGCCCACACCTGGACGCCGGAGCCGAGTTCGGACACTGAGTCGACGCCCATGCCGGGGCTGCCGAACGCCACCACGTCGGTCGGCTGCGCCTCGTGCACGGTCGGGGCGGCGGTGCCGCACACCACCGAGCCGTAGGAGTGGCAGAGCAGCGCGGGCGGCGCCTCGGGGGAGGTGGTCTGCTTCAGGCCGCCGAGCAGCCGCTCCAGCCGGGGCGCGGCGGCCTCGGCGAGCCGGGAGGTGACGGCGTCCGGGCCGAGGCCCTGCGGGGTGACGTAGCCGGTCCAGGCGATCACCGCGGTGCGGGTGCCGGGCGACTGGGCGTGCTCCTCGGCGTACAGCGCGCGGGCCATGCCGGCGGGGGAGCGCATCGGGTCGGCGGTCTGGTCGAAGTGGCCGAGGTCCGCGTCCGAGCCGGGCACCAGGACGGCGACCCGCTGGGCGGCGGCCAGGTCGCCCCAGACCTCGGTGACCAGGCCGCGGCCGCGCGGGTCGAAGGCGAGGATCTGCCGGCCCTCGGCGAGCAGCCGGTCCGAGTCGTTGGCCCGGGAGGCGGCGAGCGCCCGGACGGCGGGCTCCAGCGCCGGGTCCGCGGAGCGCTGCCGGGCCCGGTCCCGCTCGGCGGCGATCGCCACCCGGTTCGCCCGGTAGCGGGCGTCCAGCGGGGCGCCGTCCAGGTTGCCGACCACCAGCGGGTACTCGGCGACCAGCCGGTCCAGTTCGGCGGGCGTCAGCGAGGCGAAGAAGGCGGCGACCACGGCGGGCTTGGCGGTGGCCGGGTCCGGGAGGGCGCGGCCGAGCGAGTCGTCGGCGACCCAGGCGGCGCTGCCGGCCGGCGGGGTGGTGATCGCCAGCTGCTCGGCGCCGGCGGCGGCCTGCGCGGCCGCGGCGCCGGCGTCCACCAGCACCGCGCAGCCCGCGAAGACGCCGATCAGGATGCGCTTGACCCGCCTGCGGTGCATGGCGTCCACTCCCTCGGGCCGGTGCGTCTCGGCGGGACGGGCCCGACGGTGCTCTGAGCTGCCAACAACTAGTGGCCAGAGTAGAGGGCGGCAGGTGCCGGAGGCAGGGCGCAAACAGTGTTCCCCGTCACATTCGCCCGGACGCTACCTGTCGTACTCCTTGAGGGCCCGCTTCGGCGCCACCGAGCGCCAGGCGTCGGTGAGCAGCTCCCGCAGCTCCTCCGTCCCGACGCCGGACAGTTCGACCCGGACCCAGCCGAACCGGCCAGTGTAGGGGGCGACCGAGTACACGGCGGGCGCGGCGGCGACCAGTGCGGCCTGCTCCTCGGGCGTGGCCTTCACGGTGGCGGCCCCGGCCTCGGCCCGGCCCATGGCGAAGATCTTCCGGCCGACCCGGAAGGTGTCCTGCTCCCAGGTGGTCTCCCGGTGCGCCTGCGGAAGTTCCAGGGCCAGCGCGGTCAGTTCCTCGAAGGTCGCCATGGCCGCCAGCGTACGGGGCGCCGGCGGCGGTGGCCGAAAGACCGTCAGTTCGATCCGGCGGCAGGAGGACCGGGGGCGCTCAGACCGCGCCGAGGGCGTACGCCGCGAACAGGGCGGCGCCCGCCCCGGCCACCGCGCGCCAGGCGCGCGAGGGCCACGGGCCGTCGAAGCGCCGCGCCCGGCTGCCGATCAGGGCCAGCACCAGGCCGAACACCGGCAGCCAGGCCAGCCGCTCCAGCGCCCACAGCCCCGAGTCGGGCGCGGTGGTCAGGCCCGGGACGGCCCCGCCCAGCCGCGAACCGGCCAGCGCGGTGAGGAACATCGCGCTCTGGTGCCAGCAGAAAATCGTCATCGCGCCCAGGTTGACCACCACCACCGGCAGCCAGAGCAGCGGGCGGCGCAGCGCCCGGCCCAGCCGGTCCTTCAGCAGCATCGCCGCGCCGCCCTGCACCGAGGCCAGCGCCGGCACCAGCAGGGACGGCGGGTGCGAGTTGGTGCGGGCCGCGCCCGGCACCCCGACCATGCTGGCCGGGTAGTGGAACACCAGCAGCAGCACGGCGAACAGCGCGGCCCCGCCGAGCGCCAGCAGCCCCGCCCCGGCCCGGGCGATCCGGCCGTGCGCCCAGTCCACGCCCAGCTGGTAGGCGAACAGCCAGCCCGGCAGCAGGTTCAGCAGGCCCAGCCACCCCGGCATCGCGGCGCCCCACGGCCCGTACCGCAGCAGGTCCACCGCGGCGACCGCCGCCAGCAGCAGCCCGGCGCCCCAACCCCGGCTCCACGCACCGAACTTGACGCACAGCGGGGTCAGCGCGGTCAGCACCAGGTACATCCCGATGTACCAGAGCGGCTGCACCATCAGCACCGCCCCGGTGCGCACCGTGTCGGCGGGGACGCCGAGCAGGCGCAGCAGCGGGACCAGCGCCGCCCAGACGGCGGCCACCCCGAGCACCGGCCGGACCAGCCGCAGCGTCCGGTCGCGCAGCCAGCGCCGGGCGCCGGTGCCGCGTTCGGCGGCGCGCTGCCAGGACAGCGCGGAGGCCCGTCCGCCGACCAGGAAGAACACCCCCAGCAGCTGCAGCACCCAGCTGAGCGGGGCCATGAACCCGAGCGCGCCCAGCGGGCTCGCGTTGTGCAGCACGCCGCCGGTCAGGGTGAGGCCGCCGAGCAGCCAGTGCCCGACCGGCACCGAGAGCAGGGCGAGGGCGCGCAGGCCGTCCAGGGCGCGGTCGCGGGTGGCGGGGGTCTTCGCGTCGGCCTTCGCGGCGGCGCGGCGGAGCGTGGTCAGCACGGGAGTCCCTTTCCGGGAGGACGCAGGGGGAGCGCGGGAGGTGTCAGGCGGTGGGGGAGCCGGTCAGGGCGAGGGCGGCGAAGGCCGCGAGCGAGGCCGAGCCGGGCGCGAAGTAGCCGCTGTGGCCGTGCGATCCGGTCGACGGCAGCGGGCGGGCCCGGAAGTCCGCGGCGGTGGGGTCGGCGCCGTGGCCGAACCCGAACAGCCGGACGTTCGGCACGTCGGCGATCCAGTCCTCCGCGTTGCGCCGCACCGCCCACACCGGGACGGCCAGCTCCTCGGCCCGGTCCAGGCTCATGCCGGGGGAGGCGAGCACCACCAGCCGCGCGACGTCCCGCGGGTCGGGCTTCGCCAGCCCGCAGACCACCGAGCCGTAGCTGTGGCAGAACACCGTGACCGGCCCGGTGGACGGGGCCAGGCCGGCCAGCAGCCGGTCCAGCCGGGGCGCGCCGGCCCGCGCCAGCTCCTCGCGGGCCACGTCCACCCCGATGCCGAGCGGGGTGGTGTAGCCGACCCAGGCCACCACCGCGACCCGGTCGCCACTCGCGGCGCGCAGCGAACGGGCCATCCCGGCCAGGGTGTCGAAGCCGTCGGCGGTGGCCTTGTCGTAGGTCCCCAGGTCGACGTCGGCGCCCGGTACCACGACGGCCGTCCGGGCGTCGTGCGCGAGGTCGCCGAACACCTCGGCGACCTGGCCGCGGCCGCGCGGGTCGAAGGCGAGCAGCTGACGGCCGGTCAGGCTCCGGTAGCGGTCGGCCAGGGCGGCGGCTGCCGCGCGCTCGTGCGCCGGGCGGGCGGCGTCGTCGGCCAGGGCGCGCTGCCGGTCCAGCTCCGCGGCCAGGGACAGCGCGTTGGCCCGGTAGCGCAGCGCGGTCGGGGCGCCGTCCAGGTTGCCGACCACCTGCGGGTGGCGGAGCAGCAGGGCGTCCTGCTGGGCGGGCGTCAACTGCCGGAAGAAGGAGGCGACTTCGGTGGGGGAGGCGGTGCCCGGGTCGGGCGTCCGCAGGCCCGGCACGGCCTCCGCCACCCAGGCGGCGGCCCCCGGCGGCGGGCCGGTCAGCGGGGTCTGGGCGTCCGCGGCCGCCCACGACCCCGTTCCCAGTACGGCCGCCAGCACCAGCCCGGCCACGGCCGTCCCCCGACGCAGACGTGACAGCATCCTCGTTCCTCCTCCTGTTCGGCAACGGGAGGAAGGTAGGAACGGGACACCCGGCGGGACGTCACCCCACGGGGCCAAGCCGCCTGTCGTACCGGGGAGTCACCCGGAGGCAGTGCTACTGCGCGCCGGGCTGCACCAGGCCGCTCTCGTAGGCGAGCACCACGGCCTGGGCGCGGTCGCGCAGGTCGAGCTTGGCCAGGATGCGGCCGATGTGGGTCTTCACGGTCTGTTCGGCGAGCACCAGGTGGGCGGCGATCTCCTGGTTGGACAGGCCGCGGGCGATCAGCTCCAGCACCTCGGTCTCGCGCGGCGTCAGCCCGTTGAGCCGCAGCCGGGGGTCGCGGCGCGGCGCGGGCCGGTGGCGGGCGAAGTCGGCGATCAGGCGCCGGGTGACGGACGGGGCGAGCAGCGCGTCGCCGGCCGCGACCACCCGGACGGCGGCGATCAGGTCGGCGGGCGGGGCGTCCTTCAGCAGGAAGCCGCTGGCCCCGGCCCGCAGCGCCTCGTACACGTAGTCGTCCACGTCGAAGGTGGTGAGCATCAGCACGCGCGGCCGGTGCACCACCCCCGGCGGCGGGTCGAGCAGCCGGCGGGCGGCCTCCAGGCCGTCCATCTCGGGCATCCGGACGTCCATCAGGACCACGTCGGGGTGGGTGCGGCCGCTGACCTCCAGGGCCTGCCGGCCGTCGGCGGCGTCGCCGACCACGTCGATGTCGCTCTGCGCGCCCAGCAGGGCGGCGAATCCGGCGCGGACCATGGCCTGGTCGTCGACGACGAGGACGCGGATCGTCATGCGGTGTTCTCCCCCGGGGCGGTGCCGTGCAGCGGCAGGACGGCGGTCACCCGGTAGCCGCCGTCGGCGGTCGGGCCGGTGTCCAGGGTGCCAGCCAGCAGCCGGACGCGCTCGCGCATTCCGACCAGGCCCTGCCCGGTGGAGCCGGGGCTCTCGACGGCGGCGGACCGCCCCGGCGGCGGGGCGTTGTCCACCCGCACGGTGAGCGCGCCGTCGGCGGCGTCCAGCCGGACCTCGGCGGTGGCGCCGGGCGCGTGCCGGACCACGTTGGCCAGCGCCTCCTGGACGATCCGGTACGCGGAGAGGCCGACCGCCTCGGGCACCGGGTCGAGCGCCTCCGCGCCCGCGGCGACGGCGAGTTCGGCCCGCACCCCGGCCTGGGCCACGGTGGCCAGCAGCTTCGGCAGGTCGGCCAGGCCCGGCTGGGGGGCCTTGTCGGCGTCGGCGTCGGCGGAGCGCAGCACGCCCAGCAGGCGGCGCATCTCGGCCAGCGAGCCGCGCGCGGCGGTGGCGATCTGCCCGAACTCGGCGACCGCCTCCTCGGACAGGCCGCCGAGCCGGTAGGGGGCGCTGTCGGCCTGCACGGCGATCACCGACATGTGGTGGGCCACCACGTCGTGCAGCTCGCGGGCGATCCGGGCGCGCTCCTCCAGCAGGGTCCGCCCGGCCCGCTCGGCCTCCGAGATCTGCTCCTGCTCGGCCAGCAGCCGCTTGGCCTCGCCCCGGCCGCGCAGGCTCCAGCCGAGCAGCAGCACCGCCGCGGAGACCGCCGCGACTACCACCGAGGTGCCGTCGAAGTGCGCGCTGAAGGCCGTCCAGCTCAGGCTGCAGCCGAGGAAGGTGACGATCCAGACGGCGAGCAGGGTGCGGCCGCGCTCGCGGACCGCCAGCAGGACCATCAGGAACAGGTACCCGAGCAGCGTGGTGACCGGCCACGGCCAGGGCTGCTCGGCGGCCGACCCCTGGGTGGCGACGGCGCCGACCAGCACCGACGGCGCCATCAGCTGCCAGGCCGTCAGCGGGCGGGTCAGCGCCAGCACCAGCGACCCGGCCTGCACGGTGGCGAGCGCCGTGGCCAGTGCCGGGTCCAGCCCGTAGAGCTGGGTGAACGCGACGATGCCGGTGGGCAGCAGGCAGGCGACCGCGGCCAGCACCGCCCCGTGGGGGGCCAGCCGGACCCACCGCCGCCGCGCGTCCGCCAGCGGCGGGCGCCGGTCGGGGACGGGTTCGGACAGGGCGCGGAGGAAGGCTTTCCAGATGCTCACCGGGCCGAGGGTAGAGCGGGGTACGGGCGCTGTCCTCATACCCCGGTAGCCGGCCCGGGTGCTACCGCGGTGCTACCCGGCGGCGGGCCGGCGCCAGGAACCCGCCAACGCCGGTCCCAGCTGGTCGAGGTGACGCTCGATCAGCGCCAGCATGCCGTCCATGTCGTGGCCGCCCTGGTCGGGTTCGGCGGCGTAGGCGAGGTGCGAGATCCGCACCACGGTGCCGAAGACGGCGGCGAGCAGCCGGGGCCGCAGGTCGACGGCCGGGTCGAGGCCCTCGCGCTCGGCGAGGATGCGGGCCACCGCCACCTCCTGCTGGATGGCGTGCCGCAGGTGCGCGGCGAGCAGGGTGGGGGTGGACTCGATCAGCTCGAACAGCTCCAGCGCGGCGGACGCCGAGCCGCGGCCCTCGTCCAGGCCCAGCCAGACCTCGCGGACCGCGCCACGCATCGCCTCCAGCGGGTTCTCCCCGGCCGGGCGGGCCCGCAGCCGGGCCAGGAACTCCTCCTCGGCCTCGGCCAGCACCGCGAGGGCGACCTCCTCCTTGTTGGCGAAGTACCGGAAGAAGGTGCGCTGGGAGACCTCCACCTCGGCCGCGATCTCGTCCACCGTGGTCCGCCCGTAGCCCTGCCGGAGGAACAGCCGCAGGGCGGCGCCGCACAGCGAGTTCCTGGTCCGCTGCTTCTTGCGTTCGCGCAGGCCGACGGGCGTCGGGTCGGCGGACGTCGGGTCGGCCGTGGTGGTGGCGGCGGTGGTGGTGGCCATGGGTCAACGATAGTCGCCTGACAGTTGACATCGGGTGACAGGAGTCACGCTTTGTCTAATGTCAGTGGCTGACATAATGTTCGGCGGACGGCGGTGCCCGATCGCTGGAGCTCGTGGGGACGGGCGAGGGCCGGGCGCCGCCGCAGTCCGGCGCCGTGCTCGCGCACCACCACACGAACGGGGAACTCCCGAGCCATGAGCCAGTCCGTTGTACTCGACAAGGAAGCGGCCCAGGCCGCCGGGGGCAAGCTTCGGGGACACCCCTGGCTGACCCTGCTCACGGTCGCCGTCGGCGTGATGATGGTGGCCCTCGACGGCACCGTCGTCGCCATCGCCAACCCGGCCATCCAGACCGACCTGAAGGCCTCGCCGGCCGACATCCAGTGGGTCACCAGCGGCTACCTGCTGGCCCTCGCGGTCTTCCTGATCACCGCCGGCAAGATCGGCGACCGGTTCGGCCACAAGAGCACCTTCCTGGTCGGCGCGGTCGGCTTCGCCGCCACCTCCGCCGCGATCGGCTTCGCCGGCTCGATCCAGCAGGTGATCTTCTACCGCGTCCTGCAGGGCCTGTTCGGCGCGCTGCTCCAGCCCGCCGCGCTCGGCCTGCTCCGCGGCGCCTTCCCCGCCGACAAGCTGAACATGGCGATCGGCATCTGGGGCGGCGTCATCGGCGCCTCCACCGCGGCCGGCCCGATCGTCGGCGGCCTGCTGGTCGAGCACGTCAGCTGGGAGTCGGTGTTCTTCATCAACATCCCGGTCGGCGTCCTCGCCCTGGTGCTCGGCCTGCTGATCCTCAAGGACGTCCGCGCCGAGAACGCCGCCAAGTCCTTCGACATCCCCGGCATCGTGCTGCTCTCCGGCGCGATGTTCATGCTGGTCTGGGGCATCATCAAGGCCCCGAGCTGGGGCTGGGGCGACCCCGCCACCCTGCTCTTCCTCGGCGGCGCGGTGCTCGCGCTGGCGCTCTTCGCGGTCTGGCAGAACTACGCCGAGGAGCCGCTGATCCCGCTCGCCCTGTTCCGCTCGGTGCCGCTCTCGGCCGGCACCCTGCTGATGGTGCTGATGGCCTTCGCCTTCTTCGGCGGCATCTTCTTCGTCACCTTCTACCTGCAGAACGTGCACGGGATGGCCCCGGTCGACGCCGGCGTCCACCTGCTCCCGATGACCGGCATGATGATCGTCGGCGCCCCGCTGGCCGGCTTCCTGATCGGCAAGGTCGGGCCGCGCATCCCGATCGTCGGCGGCATGCTGTTCACCACCGCCGCGATGCTCGGCATGTCCACCCTGGACGTCGACTCCGGCAACGGCGCGATGGCGCTCTGGTTCGTGCTGATGGGCCTCGGCCTCAGCCCCGTCATGGTCGGCGCCACCGAGGTGATCGTCGGCAACGCCCCGCTGGAGCTGTCCGGCGTCGCCGGCGGCCTCCAGCAGGCCGCCATGCAGGTCGGCGGCTCGCTCGGCACCGCCGTCCTCGGCGCCGTGATGGCCTCCGAGGTCACCGACGTGCTGCCCGGCAAGTGGGCCGCCACCGGCGTCCCGTTCCCGACCGGCGAGCAGGGCGAGCAGCTCAAGCAGGCCGCCCAGCTCGGCATCGCCCCGCCGGCCCCGGCCGGCACCCCCGAGAACGTCGTCCGGGGCATCGCGGACGCCGTCCACTCCTCCTTCGTCAGCGGGATGGGCCTGGCCTTCACCGTCGCCGCGGTGGTCGCGCTGGCGGCGGCCGGCCTCGGACTGCTCACCAAGCGCGGCGCCAACGACGCCGGTCCGGCCGTGCACATCTGACGCAACGTCACCGTACGGGGTCCGCCCGGGGAGGGGAGTCCTCTTCCCGGGCGGACCTTGCTGTTCGCGGCGGGCGACCGTCCGGCAACGGAAAGGTCCGCCCGAGGAAGGGGAGTTCCCTCCTCGGACGGACCTTTCAGGTCAGCGCCGAGCCGCTCAGGCGTCGCCGCCCGCGGCGCCCGGGTCGGCGGCGGCCACGTCGAGCAGCTGGTAGCGGTCGATCGCGTCCTTCAGCGCCGAGCGGTCGATCCGGCCCTGCTTGGCCAGCTCGGTGAGCGTGGCCAGGACGATCGACTGGGCGTCGATGTGGAAGAAGCGCCGGGCCGCGCCGCGGGTGTCGGCGAAGCCGAAGCCGTCGGCGCCCAGCGACTGGTACTGGCCGGGGACCCAGCGGGCGATCTGGTCCGGGACGGCCCGCATCCAGTCCGAGACGGCCACGAACGGACCCTCGGCCCCGGAGAGCTTCGAGGTCACGTACGGGACGCGCTGCGGCTCCTCGGGGTGCAGCAGGTTGAACTCCTCCGCCTCGACGGCGTCCCGGCGCAGCTCGTTCCAGGAGGTCGCCGACCAGACGTCCGCCTTGACGTTCCACTCCTCGGCGAGGATGCGCTGCGCCTCCAGGGCCCACGGCACCGCCACGCCGGAGGCGAGCAGCTGCGCGGGGATCTGGCCGGCTTCGCCGTCCTTGAGCTTGTAGACGCCCTTGAGGATGCCGTCGACGTCGACGTTCTCCGGCTCGGCGGGCATCCGGATCGGCTCGTTGTAGACCGTCATGTAGTAGAAGACGTCCTCGCCGTGCGGGTGCGCGGGGGAGGAGCCGTACATCCGGCGCAGGCCGTCCTGCATGATGTGCGCGATCTCGTAGCCGTAGGCCGGGTCGTAGGCGACCACACCGGGGTTGGTGGAGGCCAGCAGCTGCGAGTGGCCGTCGGCGTGCTGCAGGCCCTCGCCGGTCAGCGTGGTGCGGCCGGCGGTGGCGCCGATCACGAAGCCGCGGGCCAGCTGGTCGGCCATCTGCCAGAACTGGTCGCCGGTGCGCTGGAACCCGAACATCGAGTAGAAGACGTAGACCGGGATCAGCGGCTCGCCGTGCGTCGCGTACGAGGAGCCCGCGGCGATCAGCGAGGCGGTGCAGCCGGCCTCGGAGATGCCGTCGTGCAGCATCTGGCCGGACGGGGACTCCTTGTACGCCAGCAGCAGCTCGCGGTCGACCGACTCGTAGGTCTGGCCGAGCGGGTTGTAGATCTTGGCGGACGGGAACAGCGAGTCCATGCCGAAGGTGCGGTACTCGTCGGGCGCGATCGGCACGAAGCGGTTGCCGATGCCCTTGTCCCGCATCAGGTCCTTGAGCACCCGGACGAACGCCATGGTGGTGGCGATGGTCTGGTTGCCGGAGCCCTTCTTGACCGCCTTGTACGCGTCGTCGCCCGGGAGTTCGAGCTTGCGCGGGCGCACCTTGCGGGTGGGCACGTAGCCGCCGAGCTCCTCCCGGCGGTCGTGCATGTACTGGATCTCCTCCGAGTCGCGGCCCGGGTGGTAGTAGGGCGGGTAGCCCTCGTCCAGCTGCTTGTCGGTGATCGGCAGGTGCAGCCGGTCGCGGAAGCGCTTCAGGTCCTCGACCGTCAGCTTCTTCATCTGGTGGGTGGCGTTGCGGCCCTCGAAGTTGGGGCCCAGCGTCCAGCCCTTGACGGTCTGCGCCAGGATGACGGTCGGCTGGCCCTTGTGCTCGCGGGCGGCCTTGAACGCGGCGTAGACCTTGCGGTGGTCGTGGCCGCCGCGGCCCAGGTGCTGGATCTGCTGGTCCGTCATGTTCTCGACCATGGCGCGCAGGCGCAGGTCGCCGCCGAAGAAGTGCTCGCGGATGTACGCGCCGGTCTCGGTGGCGTAGGTCTGGAACTGGCCGTCGGGGGTGGTGTTCAGCTTGTTGACCAGGACGCCGTCGCGGTCCTGGGCCAGCAGCGGGTCCCAGGAGCGGTCCCAGACCAGCTTGATGACGTTCCAGCCGGCGCCGCGGAACTGCGACTCCAGCTCCTGGATGATCTTGCCGTTGCCACGGACCGGGCCGTCCAGGCGCTGCAGGTTGCAGTTGACCACGAAGGTCAGGTTGTCCAGGCCCTCGCGGGCCGCCAGCGAGAGCTGGCCCAGCGACTCGGGCTCGTCCATCTCGCCGTCGCCGAGGAAGGCGTAGACCTGCGAGTCGGAGGTGTCCTTGATGCCGCGGTGCTCCAGGTAGCGGTTCATCCGGGCCTGGTAGATCGCGCCGAGCGGGCCGAGGCCCATCGAGACGGTCGGGAACTCCCAGAAGTCCGGCATCAGCCGCGGGTGCGGGTAGCTGGAGAGGCCGAACGGCGCCTTGGACTTCTCCTGCCGGAAGGCGTCGAGCTGCTGCTCGGTCAGCCGGTCCAGCAGGAAGGCGCGGGCGTAGATGCCGGGCGAGGCGTGGCCCTGGAAGAAGACCTGGTCGCCGGACTCGCCGTCGGCGTCCTTGCCGCGGAAGAAGTAGTTGAAGCCCACGTCGTAGAGCGACGCGGAGGAGGCGAAGGTGGCGATGTGGCCGCCGACGCCGATGCCGGGGCGCTGGGCGCGGGAGACCATGACGGCCGCGTTCCAGCGCGTCGCGTTCAGGATCTTGCGCTCGATCTCCTCGTTGCCGGGGAAGAACGGCTCGTCCTTGGTCGCGATGGTGTTGACGTAGTCCGTGCTGCGCATCTCGGGCACGGCGACGCGCTTCTCGCGGGCGCGCTCGATCAGCCGCAGCATCAGGTAGCGGGCGCGCTCGCGCCCGCGCTCGTCGATGGCGGCGTCAAGGGACTCCAGCCACTCCGCGGTCTCCTCGGGATCGAAGTCCGGGACCTGGCTCGGGAGGCCGCCAATGATGATCGGGTTGCGATCGGATCCGGAAGCCACGCTGTTCCTTCACTGTCGGTCGAAGCTGAGTTGTCGCGCCGCCTCCATCGTGCTACCGCGTTCGGAGATCCGTCATCTCTACCGATCGGTAACCGTTCCGCCCGTCGGGCGGTACGGTCAGGAGGTGGTCCGACCTGGGACCCCGGCCGGACAATGGCGGCCGGCCGGGACGAGGGCCAACAGGAGACTCTACGCCCGCACCCTCCTCCGGCCCGAATGCCGTTCGCATCTCGGGCAGGCGTGCGGGGTGTGAACGGGCTCCGCGCGGGCAGGAGACGAAGCATCCATGTCGGTGCGCAGCCGGACACACCGGGGCGATTGCGGCCATAATGGGCGGCATGTCGCCCCGCGACACGTCAACCTTTGGGTGGGATCGGGGGTCGGGTACTTGCGCGAACCGCCGCTCCCGTGTGGACTACGGCCACAGCCCCGGCATGGACGCCGGGCCGAATACTGGAGGTTATTCCCGTGAGCGCGACCGCGGACCCCGCGGACAAGTCCAACCCGGCTCTCCGTCTGGGCTTCGAAGAAGGCCAGGTCATCCAGGAGCTCGGGTACGACGAAGACAGTGACCAGGAGCTCCGCGAGGGCATCGAGGAGATCACCGGCACCGAACTCGTCGACGAGGACTACGACGACGTCGCCGACGGCGTCCTGCTGTGGCACCGCGACGAGGACGGGGATCTCACCGACTCGCTGGTCGACGCCCTGGAGTACCTGGCGGAGGGCGGCCTGATCTGGCTGCTGACGCCGAAGACCGGCCGGGACGGCCACGTCGAGGCGCACGAGATCGCCGACGCGGCCAAGACCGCCGGCCTCTCGCAGACCAGCTCCATCGCCATCGCCAAGGACTGGGCGGGCACCCGGCTGGCCACCCCCAAGGCCTCGAAGGCCGGCAAGCGCTGACCCTCGGACCGCGACCCGCGGCGGGCCCGGCCGGAGCAGTGCTCCGGCCGGGCCCGCCGGCATCCCGGGGCAGTTGCGCCACTGTGTTCACTCAGGGCTGAAACCGCCCCGTTCGGCCGCCCCGCCTCACCCGAACGGCCGATCGAACGCCCGCGGATGGGAGGATCTCCCTGCCCGCAGCATCCCCTCCGGCAGGAAGGCCCCGCAATGACCGTCGAGATCGGCGCCCAGGCCCCCGACTTCGAGCTCAAGAACCAGCACGGCGAGTCGGTGAAGCTCTCCGACTTCCGCGGCGAGAAGAACGTCGTCCTGGTCTTCTACCCGTTCGCCTTCACCGGCGTCTGCACCGGCGAGGTCTGCGAGATCCAGAAGGAACTGCCGCGCCTGCAGAACGACGAGGTGCAGGTGCTCGCCGTCTCCAACGACGCGCCGTTCTCGCTGCGCGTCTTCGCCGACCAGGAGGGCCTGGAGTACCCGCTGCTCTCGGACTTCTGGCCGCACGGCGAGGTCTCCCGCGCCTACGGCGTCTTCAACGAGGAGAAGGGCTGCGCGGTCCGCGGCACCTTCGTCGTCGACAAGGAGGGCACCGTCCGCTGGAGCATCGTGAACGGCCTCCCGGACGCCCGTGACACCAAGGAGTACCTGGCGGCCCTCGGCGCCCTCTGAGGCCCCCGCCGACCGCCCTCCCGGCCCGGCCGCCCGGATTCGTCCGGGTGGCCGGGCCGGGTTGTCGGCGCGGCCGGGGAACCCGGCACTACGATCGGGCCGTTGACGGATCGGGAACCGGAACATTCTTGGAGGAACCACGTGGGTGTCAGCCTCAGCAAGGGCGGCAATGTCTCGCTGACCAAGGAGGCGCCCGGCCTGACCGCCGTGGTCGTCGGCCTCGGCTGGGACGTGCGCACCACCACCGGCACGGACTTCGACCTGGACGCCAGTGCGCTGCTCTGCACCGACCAGGGCAAGGTCCGCTCCGACGCCGACTTCATCTTCTTCAACAACCTGAAGAGCGCCGACGGCTCGGTCGAGCACACCGGCGACAACCTCACCGGTGAGGGCGAGGGCGACGACGAGCAGATCAAGGTGAACCTGGCCGGCGTCCCCGCCGACATCACCAAGATCGTCTTCCCGGTGTCGATCTACGACGCCGAGAACCGCCAGCAGAGCTTCGGCCAGGTCCGCAACGCCTTCATCCGGGTGCTGAACCAGGCCGGCGGCGCCGAGATCGCCCGCTACGACCTCTCCGAGGACGCCTCCACCGAGACCGCGATGGTCTTCGGCGAGCTGTACCGCAACGGCGCCGAGTGGAAGTTCCGGGCCATCGGCCAGGGCTACGCCTCCGGCCTGCGCGGCATCGCCCAGGACTTCGGCGTCAACGTCTGACGCGCTGAGCGGGTAATCCGTTCGATCGCAGGCCACGCGGTTGCACCGCAGGTCAGGGGCCAGATCCTAGGATCTGGCCCTTCCTGCTTTCTCCGGCCGGATCAGCCTGTTTCCGACCCCTGTGCTGACTACGTGCTGACCCCCGTACGGGTCCCGCCCCGGCCCTGCCGAGGCAGACTGTTGATTGCACGGCAGTTCGGAACGGTCCGCTACGACGTGATCTCATCCATGAGCATGCGCAGGGTAAGGCTGTGCTTCTCGGGGGGAAGCGAGTCCAGCGCGGCACGGGCGTACCCGACTCCATTGGTTCGGTCACCCGACCGGGCCAGCATCAGGCCACGGTGCATTTCAAGGTGCGTACGGAACCGGGGCAGGGTGGCAGGCAGCTTCCGGGCAGCTTGCTCCTGTGCCTCAACCGCCCGGCGCTCTTCGCCCAGGCGCGCAGCCAGCAATGACACGAAGACATTCATCCGCCACTCAGGTACCGCATAGTCCGACTCCTCACGATCGCCGGAGGCGGCGTGCTCGAACACCCGCCACCCTTCGTCCGTGAGGGCCAGCGCGGCCCGGTGGTCGCCCCTGATCGCTGCAACATGCGCCTTGCCCATCAGGGCGTTCAGGCGGCCCAGCGAGGGTCGGTCAGACAGGGCCAGGGCTTCATCCGCGAAGCGGTCGGCAACGGCCAGTGACGCACCTTCGTAGCCCAGTGCGATAGCAGCCCGGCCACGGACCCAGACCCGAGAGTCCACGTCTCCCGACCGGTCCGCCGACGTGGCGGCCATGCGGTACCAATCAACAGCCTTGGAGCCGTCACTACCCGGGAACGTCTTCGCGTACAGCGTGGCCAGCTTCGCAGTAACTTCCCACATCCCCGGAGTCTCCAACTGCTGTTGCAGCACTACGAGATCAGCACTCAGCCGACGCTGAATCTCCGCTGCTCCGGCCGACATGTAGTCACGACCGTACGTCGCCAACTTGGCTTGCCAGTCGTCCACGGATGGACGACGACGCAAGGCGGCATCGAAGCCATGAGTAAGAAGATCAGACGCCACGATCGGCGCTATGGCCGTGGCGGCAACATCGGTCAAGAAGGTACGGCGGTCCACGTCAGCCAACTCCAAGGTTGCAAGCGGTACTTGCAGGGCCGTCGCAAGGTGCCTCAGCCACCAAGGGCCAGGCTTCACCTTGCCCCGCTCCCACCGGCTGACTTCCTCGCGCGTGATGTTGGCCTTGTAACCCGTTGCCTTGCCCAGTTCCTCAGCCAACCGGCTTTGAGACCAACCGTGACCCTTACGAAGATCACGGATCAACCCACCGATGCCCATGGGGGCATCATGCCCCTAACGCTGCCCCTACGTAGCCGGATTCCTGCCAGTGTCCCGCGTCAAGCAGTTGGCAGGTTTTCGGGTTCGGGAAAGTTGGGGACGAGCGGGTCCGCGGCGCCGGTGTGGACGTCGTTGGGCCGGTTCC
>NZ_JBIUTD010000042.1:0-48392 GCF_044741705.1 Kitasatospora sp. NPDC088134
GCGACCCCCGCAACTACCTTGCCTTCCTCGGCCTCGCCGCCACCCTCTGCTGCTACAAACGCCTGACCCGCCTCACCACATAGGACACGGTCTTATGCCGCGCCCGGGTATTGCCGTCCGAGGCGACCAGGCCGTGCAGCGCGAGATCGCCCAGCGCCTGCCGGACCGCCTTGTTCGACACCGCGCCGGGGCGCAGCAGGCGCTGGAGCTGGTCGGCGGTGGCGACCTTGAGAACACCGAGCGCGCCGAGGACGTAGGAGCGCAGCGCGGTGGTCGAGCCGTTCGGGTTGGCGGCGCCGCGCCGGGTAGAGCTTCGTGTACAGCACACGGTCCTCCCACCACGGATCATCTGGAGTGGAGACCAACGCGGCCACCAGCTCGCGCTTGGTCGGGACCGGCAGCATCAACGGGCCCAAGTCCCTTGCGGCGCGGGCCTGTTCACAGCCGGGGCGCTCCATCCGATCCGGCCGGGCCTCCTCCCACAGCTTCACCTCCGAGCCCCCTGCACGTCCAACACGAACACGGGCGCAGCGCGGCGTTCGCCGCCCGTGCGGCCTCCAGCTGCTCTTCGGCCTCCCGTTCCGAACGCTCGGTGTGTTCCTGGTGGCAAGACCATCAGCAGCCACCAGGACGACGGGTCCACTCCACGCGGCGGCCGTCGGGGCCGTAGCGCGGCGACCGTGCTGGCGATGTCACGGCGTCCCGCTACGCTCTGGGGGCAGGAATACCCTCCGTTGAAGGGCTTTCCACTGGTGAGGCCAGTTCCGCGGACGCAGAACCGGCAGCGTTGACGGCAGCTGTCATGGTCTGCGCGTGTTCACGCTTTGTGCCCAACTTGTCACTTCCCCACATCACCGCGGGACCGATGAGGGCGGTCAGCGCTGCAGGAGCGACCGCCGAGGCGGGCAGGCCGGCGATAATCGCGGTACCTATGACAGCCGCCGCTGCCACGCTGCCGCCGAGCACGACCCAGCGGTCGTACCGGTCCCCGCACGGGGCGACCAGCTCGGTCCGTTCCGTGGGCAGGTCCTCCTCTTCCAGCAGGCCCATCCACCGCCCCTGCACCGAACGATCGAGCAGCGTGGCGAGAAGGCGGGCGAGACGGGGCACAGCGTCGGGACCGTCCCGCAGAACGTTCGACATCTCGGTCTCCACGGCTAGCTGCACCCGGGCGATGTGCGGCTGGAGCGCGGCGCGCCGCCGCTCGCGGTCCACACCATACGCCGCGAACCACCCCAGCTGGTTGGTGTAGCGGGTGACGCGCTGGTCGAGTTCCAGCAGTGTGAGGCCGCCGGACGCGGCCGCCGAGCAGTTGCGCAGAAGTCGGGCAAGGTGGAAGGCCGAGGTGACCGGAAGGCTCACTCCGAGCCTGCGCCGGTAGAGACTGCGCGACCGGTAGAACCACAGCACGGCCGCGCTGCCCAGACCGGCCGACAGGGAGAAGAACCCCAGCGTGTTCTCCCGGGCGAACTGCGGATTGTCCGAACTGCTCGGGTGGACGGTCAAGACCAGGCCGCTCAGGGCCAGTACTCCAGACACCGCCGCGGGGAGGATGCAGCAGATCACGGCCCACGTTTCCATGCCCCAGGACCGTCGGACTCCCCTACACCAGTGCTCTTTCAGCTTCGCGGGCGGCGAGTGCACCGGACCGTAGTCGGCGGCCTCGGCCGAAGTCGGGACGACCCGGGCCGGGATGCGTCCGGCGATCCACGGCGGCACCCACCATCCCTTCCAGACGTCCGGCAAATCGAGTACCGCCATGACCGGGCCATGGAGCACCCCTGCCACGAACGGCGGAAACAACGCGAAAACGACCGACTCGAACCACTGCATACCCGACACCTACCACACCAGCCAGCGGCAACCTGACCAGTCGTCACAGAAGCCGCGGTAACTGCCGTTCCTCCGCAACGCACACGATCCGGTACAGGCCGTTGCCGTAGTGCATCGGGCGGCCCAGGTCCCGGTCCACGGACGCGAGCCGACCGCAGCACAGGGCCGCCGTATAAGGCCAGCTCCGACCAATCGGAGGCGACGGCGGGGTTGGGGCGGGTTCAGCCGGTGACGGTCTCGGCGTGGCGGCGCACGGTTTTAGGGGGCACGTTCAGGAGGGCCGCGAGAAGGCGGACCGCCCGTGCCCGCTGGATGGTCTCGTCCGGGCTGAACCGGTAGTCCATACTCGGCGGACCGTCGGCGTGCCGCTCCAGCAGCGCCAGGAGCCGTGTCTGAACGGTGCGTAGCTCTGCCACCGGGCAAGTTGCCCCAGCCGTCGGCGCCGTGGGCCTGGCGGGGCGCCGTGGCCTTCTTCGTCATCATGACGGCCGCCCTGGCCGAGGCCGGCTGTGGACAGCGGTGCCGACGACGCAGCAGCGCGCCCCAGCCAGGGGTCACCGGCTGGGGCGGACTGCGAAAGGGCGGTCAGAACTGCCCTCTGGTCACGGCCGTTCCTCCTCAACGCGCACGATCCAGTACAGGCCGTCGCCATAGAGGTGGCCGTCGTCCTTCTTCCTGGTCAGTCGGCGGACATCTTCCGGAGCAGCAGGAGGAGGCGGTCGGCGGTGCTGGGCGGGGTGGGTCGGCGCAGGTCGCCGGTGCGCGGGTCGAGGTCGGCGCGCCACTGGGTGGCGGCCGAGTACAGGCTGTTGACGCGGCGGGGAGCAGGGCGGTGTTGAGCTTGAGGCGGCGCAGGGCGTCGTAGAGGGGGTCGGGGTCGGTGGGGGACCACAGGAGGACGGTGCGCTCGGCAAGAAGGTTGGTGAGGTCGGCCAGGGCGGGGGCGGGGTCGATGGCGCGGCTGGGGGCGCCGGGGGTGCGGGGGCCGGTCAGGCGCACGGTGCGGTCGTAGAGGACGTGGCAGGTGCGGTCGAGGACGGTGAGGCGGGCGGCGGCCGGCGGCCGGGGCGTTTTGGCGGCGGTGGGCTCGCCGGGGGTGTAGCCGATCTGGAGGACGGCCAGGTGCTCGTCGGCCAGGAGTCGGGCGGCGGTCTCGGCGACGTCCTGGGCCGCGGCGCGGACCTCGGCCTGGCGGGTGCGCAGGCGGGTGATGTGGGCGCAGGTGCCGCACAGGGCCCGGCCGTCGGCCGCCGGGGTGCACGGCGTCTCGGGGTGGGCGCCGCAGTCCTCGCAGGTGCGGGTGTTGGTGGTGCGGCGCGTACTGGCCGCGAGGAGCTGCGCGGCGGTGGCCGCGGTCGGGACGGACTCGCGCACGTCGTACAGGTCGAACTCGTCCTTGCGTCCGGTGCCGGGGTTGCGGGTCTCGATGGTGGCGCGGACCGGGCCGGCCGCCTGGCGCGGCAGGTCCAGCGCGGCGAGCTGGGTCGTGGTTCGCAGGTGGTCGGGTACCTCGGCCCACCGGGTGTAGGACGGGATGAGCCTCACGGTTTCCGGCATGTCGGTGCCTCCCCTTTTTCTCGGCTGTGCAGTTCAACGGAGGCCGCCACCGGGCGGTGGCGGCTTGGCAGACACTCAGCGCATCCACGACTCCGGGGCCGGCGCGGGCGGCGCGGCGGGGGTGAGCGACTGGTCGGCGCAGCGGGTGATCTGGAGGTTGCGTACGCCGCACTCGGGGCCGCAGTCGAACACGACGACGTACGGGAACGGGCTCGGGTAGCGGCGGACGTGGGTGATGACGCCGAGCGTGCCGGCCGGGATGGCCACGCGGACGCGGGCGTCCTCCTCCCATTACTCCTCGGCGGCCAGGTCCTCGTCGATCCACGGCGCGCGCACCGGCTCCAGCAGCTCCACCCGGTCGCCCTCCTGCGGGCCGAGGCGGCCGGTGAGGGCCTGGGCCTGGTAGCGGAGCAGCCGCGCCAGCGCCCGCTCACGCTCCACCGGATCGGCCCCATGGCACCGGGGTCCAGGACCAGCACCCGCGGAGAGCCGGGCGAGCCCGGGGCGGCCGTGGGGTGCTGCGCGGGTGCCAGGCCGGCCAGAGGTTGGCCGGGGAGGTGAACGGTGTCGGTGGTCATCGTGCGGTGCCTTCCGGTGTCGGGTGCGCCGTGAGGAGCTGGGTCAGCCGGGTGTGGCCGTAGCCGTGCATCGCGGCCTCCCGGAGAGCGAGCGCGGGGCGGCCCTGTGTGGGCCGCCCCTGGGCGGTGGTGCTACTGGTCGGTGGTGCAGTTGTGGTCGGCCTCGACGTAGTCGCCGTCGGAGAACTGGGTCTCCAGGGCCCAGCCGCAGGTGCATTCGGCGCGGCCGTCCCAGCCGATCTCGGGTCCGTCGTCGCTGTCGCAGTCGTGCTCGGCGTCCACGCCGGTGCCGTCCTCGAACAGCGCGTCGCCGCCGTCGCCGCAGGCGCCGCATTCCCACTGGGCGTACCAGGAGACCTCGGGTGGCTGGGTGGTGGGGATGGTCACTCATCTCCTCCGGGGGTGGGCCGGGACGGCGGGGGCGTACGGGGCGGGTCAGCCGGTGACGGTCTCGGCGTGCCGGTCCAGGGCGTCCAGGAGCGCGGTCTGGTGGTCGGTCAGCTTCCCGTCGGCGCGGGCCGTGTCCTGCTTGCGCAGCCACGTCCCCGGGCGGAAGGTCGGGTCCGCCTCACCGCCGGTGCGGTTGGCGGGGCCGTCGAGGGTTCCGCCGGTGGCGAGGTAGGCGAGCAGGCGGCGGTAGGAGCGGTTCCAGTCCGGCTCCAGGCGCCACAGATCGTCCAGGGCGTCGAGCTTGGCGACCTGGTCCTTGGTGAGGCCCGTGGCCTTGCGCTGGCGGCGCATCCACGCGCCCACCGCATAGTCGTCCAGCTTCGCCGTGGCGGGGATGGCGAGGTGGCCGTGCTGGTGGTGGAACGCGGCGGCGTACGCGAAGCCGCGCTCCCAGGCGCCTGCGTTCTTCGACCAGATCATCCCAAGCGCGTCCAGCTCCGAGATCCGGGCGGCATCGAGCAGGCCCTGGCCGTGCAGGTGGCGCTGGCGGGTGAGCCAGGAGATCAGTTCGCCGTGCTTGGCCTTGTCGGTGGGGTCGAGGTGGCCGTGCTGCAGGTGGAACACGGCGGCGACCGCGTGCATGCGCTGCCACTCGACCGCGCGCGGGTTGAACGCCCGCAGCTTCACGGTCTGCAGGATCCGCGCCGCGTGCTGGCGGGCATTGATCCGCAGCCACTCGATGGGCGACTCCACCGGGGCCGACGGCTGCTCCCTCTCGCTGCCGGGCTCGTCGGCCTTGCTCTCGGCCGGCTTGGCGGCGGTGGTGTGCGCGGCGCCCTGCGAACGCGCGCCACGCAGCTCGGTGATCCGGCCGACCACCCGGGCGTCGTGCGCCGCGAGCGCCCGCAGGACCCGCCAGATGGTGCGGAAGGAGCTGGCCTCGATCTCGGCGTCGGCCTCGGCCTTCACAGCCTCGCCCGCATCCTGGATCTCGGCCGGGTCCGCGGTGGCGGTGTCGTCGCCCACCTCGGGGGTGGGGAGGTAGACGGGGATGATGATCCAGGAGACCTTGCCCTGCCGGTAGGACTGGCGCAGCGCGCGGCCGACGGCCTGGACGATGTCGATGACCGAGCTCTTGGGGTCCGCGAAGCAGATGGCGTCCACGGCGGCGACGTCGATTCCCTCCGTCAGGAGTCGGCTGTTGCACAGGATGCCGCACTCCTCGCCGTCTTCGCCGGTGTGGGCCTTGAAGTCGGCGAACGCGGCGCGGCGGTCCTTGAGCCGGTCGGTGCCGGCCACGGCCTTCGCCCAGATCCGCTCCGGGCGCTCCGCGTCGGGCAGCAGCTCGGAGGCCTCCAGCAGGCTGGCGGCGAACTCGCGTGCGGCGCTGACGCGGGAGTGGAAGGTGATGACGCGGCGCAGGCCGAGGTCGGCGACCGCGCGCAGCACCGCGATCTGCAACGCGAGGCGCAGCAGTTCCTCGTTGCTGCGCTGGGAGCGGAGGTCGGCGACGGCGGGGAGGTTGAGCAGCTCGCGCAGGTCCTCGTCGGTGACCACCGGCACGAGGACGCGGTAGTCGGCGAGGTAGCCGTGCTCGATGCCCTGGCCGAGGGTCCAGGTGAAGCAGGTCTTGCCGTAGATGGCCTCCGAGTCCATGGAGCAGAGCACGGGCAGCTTCTCCGCACCGTCGGCGTCGGTGTCGGCGAGGTCGGCCAGGCCGTCCTTCGCCCGCCGATCGTCGGCGATCCTGGGGGTGGCGGTGAAGTACAGCCGGCGCTTCGCCGGGACCTGGGCGTCGTCGTGGACAGCCGCCCACGCCTTGCCCTCCGCCCCGGCCGTGCGGTGCGCCTCGTCGATGACCACCAGGTCCCACGCGGGCAGACCGCACAGTCGGTGGGCCTGGACGATGCGCTCCAGCGAGGCGTAGGTGGCGTACACGGTGACCGGCTCGCCGGCCTTCTCCTTGGCGACCAGGTCGGCGATCCGGGCCGCCTGCGTGGTCACCTGGGCGTGGACGCGGCCGCCCGCCTCCGCGCTCTCCAGCGCCTCCTCGCGCGAACACGCCGCCACCGCCAGCCCGCGGCGACCGCCGCGCAGCGACCACGCCTCGGCGGTCTGCTCCAGCAGCTCGATCGTCGGCACCAGCACCAGCACCCGGCCGCGCGCGGCCAGGCGCCGGGCACACCCGGCCGCGATGAGGGTCTTGCCGGAGCCGGTCGCCGCGACGACGGTGGCGCGGCCGCCGTCCTTCACCTCGCGCACCGCGGCCGCCACCGCGTCCTTCTGGAACCAGTGCAACGGCAGCGGCTTCACCGTGGCGGGGCCGGACGGCACCTGCTGCCCGGCAGGGGCGGCAGCGGTCTCCACGGCGGTGCTTCTCCTTCGGATGCGGCGAAGTGGTCCGGTCGGTCGGGCCCGCTTCGCTGCGGATTGGGATGGGAAACTCTCTGCGGGTCGGTAAGGAGTCTTCCCACCTCGTCCAGCTGGCCGGGGAGCCTGAATGGGGAACCCTGCAGCCCTGTTGACGGGGGGTCACCCTTGGGAGGGGCGATTTGCGGACGTCAGTGAGCCGGGGCGGTAGCCATGGCCCTCACGGTCGAACCGTCCTGGCTCTTGCGAACCTGCATCTGGGTAGGGATGCGCCGTCGTAGGTCCGCAACGTGGCTGACGACTCCGACGGTGCGACTGTAGGAGCGTAGTTCGTCGAGTACTTCGAGGACCTCTTCCAACGTCTCGTCGTCGAGGCTTCCGAAGCCCTCGTCGATGAACAGGGTGTCGAGCTGGCTGCCACCGGCTTCCTGTGCGACCACGTCGGCGAGGCCAAGGGCGAGGGCCAGGGAGGCGAAGAAGGACTCGCCGCCGGAGAGGGTGGCGGTGTCGCGGGTCAGGCCGGTCCACTGGTCGAGGATCTCCAGGCCGAGACCGGAGCGGCCGCGACCGCTCGTACGCGCGTCGGTGTGGGACAACGCATAACGGCCGGAGGACATGCGTTCCAGACGGGTGTTGGCGGCCTTCGCCACCTCTTCCAGTCTGGCTGCCAGTACGTAGGCCTCCAGATGCATGCGGTACTGGTTGTCGCCCGAGGTTCCAGCGGCGAGGTCTGCCAGGTGCTTGGCCACGTGGTGGTCTTCCAGGAGCGGCACCAGTCGCTCGATGCTCTGTGTGAGGTCGGTGGTGTGGCCGAGCAGTGCCTCGCGGCGGGTACGGCTGGTGTTCTCGGCGATGGCTGCTGCTTCCGACCGGTCGGCGGCCGCGGCGAGATCCGCCTGGGCGGCTTGCTCGTCTGCCGGTTCGGCGGCGGCGGCCTCCGCGAGATCGGGGTCCGTGAGTGTCGCCGCATGCGTGGCCCGGGCTGTCCGCCAGGCTTCCAACTCGGATTCCATCGCGGCGAGTTCTGCGCTGGTGGCGATGGCATGGCGGGCGTCGTCGAGGGTGGTGAACCCTGCGGCTGCGGTCTCGGTCTGGGCTGCCCGGCTGGCGCGTTCCAGATTTCCCGCGGCCACTTCCGTCTGCTGGATCGCCGCCCGTGCCAGGGCGATCGCCTCCGTCTGGGCGGTGAGTTCGGCGCTGCGGGCGGCGATCGTTGAAGATCCGGTCAAAGCGTCGGCAAGGCGGAGTACGAGGATTTCCTGCTCGGTGCTCTGGGTCTCCTGGCGTCCGAGGTAGTCGCCGATCCGTCGGTCCAGGCTGGTGAGTTCGGTGGTCCGGGTTTTGCGTGTCTCGTCGAAGGTGCGCAGTTCCTCGGTGGCGGGAACGGCGTCAGCAGCGGCAGCCAGGAGGTCGGTGCGGGTCTGCCGGGCAGCGCGGTGACGTTGCTGCAGGTCTGCGGTCGTCTGTCCGCCGGCCAGGTCCTGGGCGGAGGCTGCCTCGGCCGTGAGCCGGGCGAGATCCTGTTCGGCGTCCTTGCAGGCCTGGTCGGCCTGTTGGTAGGCGTCCTCAGCACGGGCCTCGTCCTCCCTGCTCGGGTGGTCGGCGGTGGTGGTCGCCGGCCGTGGGTGGACGGGCGAACCGCAGACCAGGCAGGGTTCCTGAGGGCGTAGTCGGCCGGCGAGTTCGCCGGCCATTCCGTCGATGCGCCGGTCCCGGATCCCGCGCGCGTGGGTCGCGCTGCGGATGACGGCTTCCTTGAGCTGGTCGACGTCGTCCTGGGCCTTGGCGATGTTGGTGGCGAGTTCGTCGCGTCGGCGGGCTGCGGCGAGTTGCTGCTCGAGGGGTGGCAGGGTGGCGGCGAGTTGCTCGGCCTGGGTCTGGGCCAGGTGGGCTTGGTCGATCCGCGCGGTGTGATCGGCGCGTCGGGCCTCTGCCTGGTCCAGCCAGTCGGTGATCTCGTCGTGGTCGGCCTGGGCCTGGTCCAGGTCGGCCTCGAGCTTGGTGAGGGAGGCTGCCAGTTCTTCGGAGCGCTGTTCATCGTGGCGCAGGGCATCGAGGCGGCCGAGGTCGTTCTTCAGCCGGTTCTCGGCGGCGGTGAGGTCCTCGTCGGTGTCATCGCGCTGTGTGTCGGGCAGTCGTGTCCTGGCCTGTGCTTCGGCGCGGCGGGCCGCCTGGTGGTCGCGGTCCGCGTCGTCAAGGGCCTGGATGAGGGGTTGGATCCGCTCGGCGCGGCGACCGCGTTCCAGGGCTGTCTGCAG
This sequence comes from Kitasatospora sp. NPDC088134, assembly GCF_044741705.1. NCBI lineage: Bacteria > Bacillati > Actinomycetota > Actinomycetes > Kitasatosporales > Streptomycetaceae > Kitasatospora > Kitasatospora sp. NPDC088134. Next base: position 8,987 of record NZ_JBIUTD010000042.1, read on the forward strand.
GTCATCGAAAGCCGGGGCCTGCGCCCGCAGGGCTGTGAGGGCTTCGGTGGCGGTGCGGTGGCGCAGTTGGCGCTCTGCCAGGGTTCGGACCTGTGCGGCTCGGGTTTCCCAGGTGCTGTGGTGTGCCCTGGCGTCCCGCAGTGCGGCGCAGGCCTCTTGGTGGGCTTCGGCCGCACGGTGGTGCACCGCCTGTGCCCAGGTGAGTGCTGTGGGATGGGTGGTGTCGATGTTGTCCTCGGTGGGGGCTGGTTCCGCGACCGAGTCGATGATCAGGGTGCCGGCGGTGTCCTGGATGCGGTCGATGTCGCGCAGGAGGGCTTTACGGGCGTCGTCGCAGCGCTGGCCGGTCTCTTTGGCGTGGTCGGTGAGCCAGCGTGCGATGTCGCGAAAGCGGTGAGTACCGAAGAGGCGTCCCAGGATGTTGGCACGGTCCTCGGCTTTGGCGCGCAGGAATCTCGCGAAGTCGCCCTGCGGCAGCAGGACGACTTGGCAGAACTGCTCGCGGTTCATGCCCAGCAAGGCTTCGATTTCGCGGGCGACTTCTTGGTGGGCACCGCTGACGGGCTTCCAGACGGGCCGGCCGACGCTGTCGTCGCCGTGCCGTTCCTCCAGAGTGGCTTTGGCCTGTGCCTGCGTGGTGCCGTTTCCGTCGCGCCGGGCCCGTTCTTGCTGGGGAGTGCGCGTGATCCTCATGCGGCGCCCCGCCATGCTGAACTCCAGCTCGACCTGGGTGGGCGTGGCGGGGTCGGCGTGGTGGCTGCGCAGCGCCGTCTGGTGTCTATCGCCCGGGACGTTGCCGTAGAGGGCGTAGCAGACGGCGTCGAAGATGGTGGACTTTCCCGCGCCGGTGGCGCCGTGGAGGAGGAACAGCCCTCCTTGGGAGAGCGTGTCGAAGTCGATGGTCTGCCGGGTGCGGAAGGGGCCGAAGGCCTGTAGGGCGAGGGTGTGCAGGCGCATCAGCGGGCTTCCTTCACGGTGTCGTTCAGGCGGGTGGCCTCGACCGCCCGGCGCAGGAGGTCCTGTTCGGTGGAGGTGGGGGCGTGACCGCCTCGGACGTGGTCGACGAACCCGGTGGTGATCTCAAGTTCGGTGCGGTGGCGGGTGCGTTCGGTGTAGGTGGCGCTGCTTGGGGGGCCGCCGTTCTCGGGGGCGAAGGTGAGCTGGACGGTGCGGGGGAAGCGGGTGCGCAGGCGGTCCATGGCGTTGATGGGGCGTTGCGGGTCGGTCAGGATGACGTGCAGCCAAGCCTCGTGCAGGTGGTCGTGCTGGTGGTCCTTGAGGAGGTCGCCGAGGTGCCCGGTGAGGGTGTCCAGGGTCCGGGGGCGGGGGCAGGGGACGGCTTCTGTGGTGAGGTCGGCGTCGGCGTCGAGGTCGGCGAGCCAGGTGGTCTTGGTGTGGCCGGCTTCGGAGAAGGAGTAGGCGAGGGGGGAGCCGCTGTAGCGGATGCGGTCGGTGACTTTCTGTGGGCGGTGGAGGTGGCCGAGGGCGACGTAGTCGATGCCTTCGAAGACGGCGGCGGGGACGGTGGGGATGCCGCCGGCGGTGATGTCGCGTTCGCTGTCGCTGGTGTGGCCGCCGGTGACGAATGCGTGGGCGAGGACGACGGAGCGGGTGCCTGCGGGGCGGGTGGCGAGGTCGGCTCGGACGCGGTCCATCGCGGCGGAAAGGACGGCCTCGTGGGTGGGTTTGTCGGCTGCCATCTCCTCACGGGCGAGGAACGGTTCGAGGTAGGGCAGGCCGTAGAACGCGACGGGTCCGTGCTCGTCGTGCAGTACCGCGGGGGTGTGGCAGGTAGCGGGGTCGGTGCGCAGGTGGATGCCGGCTCGTTCGATCAGGCGGGACGTGACACCGAGGCGCTGGGGTGAATCGTGGTTGCCGCTGATCATGATGACGGGGACCTGGAGGTCGGCCAGGCTGTTGAGCGCGTGGTCGAAGAGGGCGATGGCGTCCAGGGACGGAATGGCCCGGTCGTAGATGTCTCCGGCGACGAGGACCGCGTTCACCTCCCGCTCCTGGACGACGGTCAGCAGGTGGTCGAGGAAGACGCGCTGGGCGTCGATGAGGGACTCTCGGTAGAACGTCCGTCCGAGGTGCCAGTCCGAGGTGTGGAGCAATCGCATGGTCGCTGACCGTAACCGTCCGGGTGTGGTGTACGGGCCGACTTCGGTGTTTCGGTCCGCGATGGTGGTCCGTAGGAACCGCTGGTTGGCGGTGCTCCGCATCACTGCCTACAGGCAGTGGGCGGCGGGCACGGGAGCCATAGATTGTCAGTGCAGCGGGAAAGAATAAAGCCGGAGAGGAGGAGAGATGACTTCCGAGCAAGGCTCTTTGCATAGCATTTTCCCTGCTCCGAATGGGTGCCGCTGGTGCGGCATCGACGAGCGGGGCCATGCGCGGCAATGGGTGGAGGAGACGGGCTGGCACGCCTGGGCCGCCCCGACCGGCGAACAGCGCAAGGCCCGGATGAAGGCACGGCGCGCCGCCCAGCTCCAGCAGGACGCACGGTCCCAAGATCAGCCCGCGCTCGCCCGCAAAGCCTCAAATACCTCCCTAAGCTGCGGCGGCACCTCGGAGGAGGATTCCAGGGACGTGGCCAGCTCGTAAACCATGTCGGGTTTCCCGTCCGGGCTCTTGCTTCCCTGATCCTTAATCATGTCCAGAATGTCCTTGCTGAATTTCCGGCCACCGCGATGCGCCTTGAAGTGCGCGGCCTCCCACAGCTGCTCACTGTCGCGGCGCGGCCACTTGCGGTTGGCCACACGGGCCCACTGCTCGTCCTCGAACAGCTCCTCGAGTTCGTTGAAGTTCTCGGCTTCGCCGACGAAGGACACCTGCGTCGCGGGGTCGAGACCGAACTGGCGCAACCGGTCGTCCTTGAAGAACTTGGCGACGTTGCGGCTGTCGGCGTCGACCAGCAGCATCACGGTGCGGCGCTGGGCCGCGAGGTAGCGGGCGAGGTGCAGGGCGCCCTCGTTGTTGTTGCACGCCCACAGGGCGATGCCTGCCGCCTGCAGGGACATCCCCTGCGAAAGGCGGAAGAGCACCGGGATCGCCTGCTGTTCGGTGGCTCCCTCGACGGCGAGGAAGCAGCGTTCGTGGAGCAGCACGGAGTTGCGCAGCCCGAGTGCGGAGGCGATCTGCCCGAGGTGCAGATCGATGCCCTCGTGCGTGTCGTCGACGAGGCGCTCCATGACGGTACGGCCCGCTTCCAGGCGCAGGTGGACGACATCGGCGATGTCCACGCCGTCGATGAGGTTCATCGAGTGGGTGGCCACGATGACTTTGACGGCGTCGCTCGCGCACTGGCGGCGGATGAGGTCCATCACGGTCCGCTGGTGGGTGTAGTCCAGGTGGGTGTCGGGCTCGTCGTAGACGACGATCGTCTGGACCGGCGGTGTGCCGTCCTCGTCCGGCTGAGGGTCTTCCAGGAGCTTGCTGGTCCACTCCCAGACAGCGAGGGCGATCCGGCGGTTGCTGCCGCGGCCGGACCGGGACAGGTCGACCCGTTCGCCGTGGGCGCGGGAGATGTGCAGGTGCGCCTGCTTGAAGCCGTGGGAGAAGGAGACCTCCGGTTCGACGGAGACCTCCACGAGGTCCGGGCAGTGTGCCTTGATGTGCGCGCACAGGTCGGCGGCGTCGTCCTTGACCAGGCCGGTGACCTCGGACTCGATCATCCTCAGGCGGCCCTGCAGGCCATCGTCCTCGAGATGGGACTGGTAGCTGCCGGCCAGTGCCGTGTGGACGGCCCGATCCGGGCTCTCGTCCTTCCCGCTGAACGACAGCAGCCTCGGCATCCGTCGTACCAACTGCTTGGGCAGGGCTGCCCATTCGGTGACCTGCGGAGACCCCGCCGCATGTGCGGTCAGCGCCGCCTGCAGATCCGCCTTGAGTCCCCTGCCTTCGGCCTGCAGCCCGAAGGCCTCGACCAGTTCCCTGAGAGCGGGTACGAGGAGCGAGCCGAGATCGCGGAGCCTGGGGTCGGCCGGGAGCTGAGTCCAGTACTCGAGCACGGGTGCGCCTTCGCCTTCCGCCCGGCGCCGGATCCTCAGCACCGCAGGAAAGCCCATCTCCTGTTCGGAGGCGTCAAGGGTGAAGCGGCCTTCGACCCACGTCGAGGCGCAGCGAGCGGCGACTGCGGCAGCGGCGCCGGTTGCCGGCGGATTGTCGTAGGTCCGGTCCTGTTCCACCAGTCGGTACCCGCCGAGGAGGAAGTCGAGGGCGGCAAGCACCGCGCTCTTCCCGCCGTCGTTGTGGCCGGCCAGGATCGTCGGCGCGCTGACAGGGATGTCCTCGACCAGCGTCAGCGAGCGGAACCCGCTGACGGAGAAGTCCTTCAAGTGCACAGTTGCAGCCGCTCCGCTCTCCCTGCCGCCGTGCCGTTTCGCAGGCAGCAACCAGCCCACGGCACAAGGATTCTGACGTCACTCCCGCCGCGGGTACCCATCGTAGGCTCCTCGGCGCGGCCCCGTGTCCCGGCAGTGGAAGACCTGGAGATCACCCGGCGCCGGTCCGCTCCCCGGGCACCTTTTGCGAACTCGTCGGCCGGTGCGCGCTCCTGTCGGCGAGTCGAACGCAACCGGTGGGTCCACCGCTCACAAGCTCGCAGAAGCACTCCCCGGCGACGGGATGCGGTCGGCACTCACTGGTTCTCCTCGGGGATCCAGCCGCGGACTTCGAGGTAGGCGATGTCGGCGTCCTCGACCGCGCGGCCGGTCTCCATCAGCCACTCCCGCATCGCCTCGGTGACGTCGCCGTGGTGCTCGGCGACCCGCTGGGACCATTCGGCGGCGTCGAAGCCACCGGTGGAGGCGGAGCCGTAGGTGCGCTCCTCGGTGCCGTCCGCGCGGGGGACGAAGCCGCGCCGCACGCCGCCGGAGTCCTTCTCCGACCCGGCGCTGTAGACGTACTGGTCGGCCTTCATCCGGACGGTGAAGGCGAGGCGGCCGCCGGCCTGGCCGGTGGCGTGGACGACCGGGGCGAGGTGGGAGGCGCCGGACTTGATGGCCTGCTTGCCCGCGCGGCCGGCCATCGACTCGCCGGGCTTGCCGACCGTGTCCTTGCCCCGCACCCGGGCCTTCTGCCCGGTCTTGGTGCGGCGGCGGGTGGTGTTCGCCTCGGCGACGGCGGACAGCGCCTCGGTGTCGCGTTCGCCGCCGCGCACCGCGCGCACGACCTGGCGCAGCGCGCCGACGAACGCCGCTCCCTTGCCCTTGGTGAAGAACTGGGAGACGAGGGAGGCGTCTCGGCCGAGCATCTTGGCGACCTGGCGCTTGGTGTAGCCCTGGTCGAGCAGCTCCTGCGTCAGGCGGGCGGCCTCGTTCGGATTGGTCGGGTCGGCCGGGCTCACCGGTCGGCTCCCTTCTCGGCGAGGTGGACGCGGCCCAGGGCGCGCAGCTTGAGGTACTGCTCCTGGCTGGCCGGGTGCTCGACGGGGCCGGTGAGGTGGCCCTTGAGGAGGTAGTCGCCCGGCTCTCCCCGGTAGGGCCACATCTGGCGCTCGGTCAGGGCGATACCGTCCGTGCCGAAATACACGACCGTGCCGGGCTTCGCGTGGAGAGCACCGGCGTAGCCGATGACCTCCTTGCCCTGGCGGTATTTCATGTCCAGCAGTGCGGCGCGGGCCCCCGACCAGACGTAGGCCGCCCATTCGGGGTGGGCGTACGGGTCGCGGGAGAAGCCGGCCTGCCGCTGCCAGGTCACGACGTCGTTGTCCTGGCCCAGGATCTCGACCCCGGCCGGGAGTGCCTCGCCGAGCGGGGTGGTGCCGGAGACCAGGCGCGGGCGCTGCGCGAAGCCGCCCAGGCCGAACAGCAGCACCGACCGGACCGCGCGGGAGGCGAGGTACGCGGCCTGGCGCTGGCGCTCGTCGCCGTGCAGCTTCGACAGGTTGGTCAGGTCCGCCCACGCGGCCTTCAACCGCTTGCCCCACTCGTCCAGCGGCTTGCCGTCCTCGAACAGCAAGCCGCCGAGGATCTCGACCTTCCACGGCGCGACGTGGTTGGCGAGGGCGAGGTGGACCTCCGCGCCACCGGCCCAGGTGGTGAACGTCGCGCCGGGTGTGGCCGGGTAGATCCAGGCCCGGTCACCGGTAACCGGGGCCGGGAGCAGGCCGACGTGCTCCCAGCCCTGCGGGACGGTCACCCGCACGTTCCAGTGCGAGCACGACATCAACGCCTTCGTCTGCTCGGCCCCGCTCATCGCGGCGAACGCGGCGGCGGTGATCCGGCGCGGCACACCGACCGGGGACTTCCACAGGTGCTTGGCGTAGGCGAAGGTGCGGTCGTACTCCACCAGCGCGGGCAGCTGCTCCGGCACGCGCGGCGGCAGGACCAGCTCGGTGCGGCCCTGCCCGCCGGTCGCGTGCAGCAGGCCCCGAAGCTCCTCGGAGAGGACCGGGTAGCCGCCCGCCCACTTGCCCGTGGTGGGGATCGTGCGCGACCACAGGTCCCGGCCGGTCTGCGACGGCGAGCCCATCAGCACCGCGTCGTCCCAGTGCCGGCGCAGCGCCTGCCACAGCAGCGTGAACGCCTGACGGCAGGTCACGACATCGGCGCCGTCCGGATCGAACCACTCCCCCATCGACCGGACCTCCGTCACCGGACCCTCCGGCGCGGCGGCGGGGGCGCAGCGGCCCACGGGCTGGCGCTGGTGCACGAAGTGCCCGGCCAGCTTGTCCCGGCCCGCCCCGACGGCGGCCGTCCACCGCTCGCTGGGGGTGTTCAGCCAGGCCGCGACGGCGTCCTTGAGTGTGGAGTAGCGCTCGGCGCCGTCGTGCCAGGGGGCGCCGGCGGTGATGTAGATCCGCTCGGTGCCGGGCGCGGCCTGCAGGACGGCGTCCAGGATCTCGCCCGGGGTGCGGGCACCGAGGCCGACGCGGACGACCCGGTCGCGGACCGCGAGCATCCCGGTCGCCGCGTCCAGGAACACCGTGGCGCGGGCCTGCTGCGTGAAGTTGGGGCGCTTGGAGACCAGCCCGGTGGTGACGGCCTCGAACCGCGCACCGGCCGGGCCCTCCGGGAGGGTCGGCAGCCCACGCGGACCGGCCTCGGCCACCGGACGCGCCCCGACTGCGGCCGAAGCGACCGGCACGGCGGGAGCAGGGGCCGACGCAGCGACCGCGGGGGCCGGCGTGCTCGCGGGGGCCGAGGCGGCCTGTACGCCGGGTTCTGTCTCCCTGCCGGCGGTACTGGCGGGCTCGGCGGCGGGCTGTCCGGCGCGGGCCGGGTCCTCGACGTCGGCATCGGACTCGATCGGCGCGGCAGGGGTCGCCGCAGCAGCCGGGGCCGGGAGCCCGACGACGGCAGGGGCCGGGCGGGTCAGCGCCGGGGCGACCGCGACGTCGGCATCGGACTCGATCGGCGTGGCCACGGGTGCCGGGGTGGGCGCGGCGGGGGCCCGGTCGTCGGACCTGGCGGCGCGCACGGCGGCCGGGGTCGGATCCAGCAGCGGCGCGATCCGCACCACGTCGCCGACCGACAGCCCGGAGGCCTTCGCCACCGCGTCGGCCTTCGCGGCCTCGTACCCCGCGAGCCCGGCGACCCGGCGCGCACGCTGGGCAGTGAGCCTGTCCAGCTCCTTCTGCGCGGCCGCGGCCGTCTTCTCGGCTGCCATGATCGCGGTGCGCAGCTCGCGCAGGCCGGCGAGCTCGGCGGTGTACGACTTCCGGTCCATCAGATCCTCACTCCCCTTCCGTGGCGTCGGTGCCGGTGTCGAGGGGGCGGGCCCGGCGGGCGGGGGCGAGCCAGCCGTCGGGGCCCTGCGTGCCGTGGATGTCGGCCAGCCCGGCGAGCAGGAACGCGTACGCGCCGCGCTTCGGGGACCTGGGCCGCGCGGTCCCGTTCTCCCACTTCGCGAACGTCTCCCGCCGGGTGTCCAGGGCCGCGGCCACCTCGACCTGCGTCAGGCCGGCGGCCTTGCGCAGCCGCTCCCGCTCGGCGGGCTCCGGCAGGTCACCGCCGTCCCGGGCCCTGGCCAGCAGCGCGTCCACCGCCGCGAAGATTTCAGGCATCACACACCTCCGTACGAGAAAGATAGCATTGTTTACCGCATCTAGCGCACATAATTAATCTCATATGAGCCGCAATATGACCTCACTCGGGGCGCGCGCCCGAGCGGTCTGCGGCCGACGCCAGCCCGGCCACCACCTGGCGGTCGGCCGGGCCGACGGCAGCCGCCCTACTCGGCGTCGACAGCCGGGCGGGTCCGGCACGTCTCGCAGGCCGGGGCGGCCAGCACCCGGCCGCGGCGAAGCCGAGGGTGTCGCGCACCGACCGGTTCGGGGCGGGCCTGGCGGCGCTGGCGGCCTTCGTCGAGCGCGAGGGCCACGTACGGGTGCCGCGCCCGCACAAGGAGGACGGGCTGTCGCTGGGCACCTGGTTGAACAACCAGAAGGCCCGCCGGGACAAGCTCAGCGTGGAGCAGCTCGCACAGCTGGAGGCGCTCGGCGTGGCCTGGTAGGTAGGCCGGAGCGGCTTGGTACCGGAGAAGTTGGGAGGGCCCGCCACCGTGCTTCGGTGGCGGGCCCTCCCGCGGGGCGGGGCGGTTAGACGGGCTCGGGGGTGTGCCAGGCGACCAGGACCACGTCCACGGTCGCCCGGAGCCACTTCATGGTGTAGCGGTCGAGCGCCCGCTCCAGCATCCTGCCCCTGGGGTCGCTCATGAAGAAGTCGACCGCGTCGTCGTCGGGGACCTGGAGGTGGACGTGCGCCTCCCGGCCCGCGATGTCGACGTGGGTCGGCTGGGAGGCGTTGATGGCGGCCACGGCCTCGGGCGTCACCTCCGGCATGGTGATCGTCCCGTCGCCGAAGGACCGCCAGAGGGTCCGCACGACCGCCTCCGTGTCCTTGCCCTTCCGGATGGAGTCGGGCTGGGCCCTCTCCCAGAGGCTGTCGACCAGCATGACGACGTCGTCCTCGTTCGCGCGGCGGACTTCCCGGCCCGCGTCGATGGCCTGCGCCAGGACCCGGCACAGCGCCACCACGTCCGCCCTCTTCGCCTCGTGCGGCCTCTTCTTGATGTCGAACAGCTTGCTGCGGCCGATCCCGTGCCCCTTCAGCTTGTCGAGCAGCTTGTCGGTGCTGAGGCCGGCCCTTTCCGAGAGGGTGTGCACCTCCTCCTGGAGCCGGCGGATCTGGTAGGGGATGTAGGGGTCGGGCGACATCGGGTGCGTCTCCTTCGGTCGGTCGGTTCGGTCGGTTCTGCCGTTCCACCAGCGCGCGAGGCGCCGGAAGAACCAGAGCAGGCAGGCGAGGGCGAGCCCTGCCGCCACGTTGTCGATTAACGGCACGTCGTAGATTCGACCGTGCTCCGGGCTCCCGGACCAATCCGGACTGTTCTCCGCGCGGCCGTCGAGGGGGCCCGCGGGTGGAGCACAAGGGGCGTGCGCCTATGGGCACTTCGCCGAATCTGCCCGGTTGCGCTGCTCGGCGGTGGTCGGGCCCGGGACACCGGCGGCATGGTGATGACCGAGATGACCGTGGGCCAGGACTCGAAGACCGTGGCGAAGAGCCTGGAGGGCACGATGCCGTGGCTGGCACCGTCCGGCCCGGCCGCCGAGGCGCCGACGGCGCTGGACCGGCCGCTGCTACGCCACGATCGCCTGCGAGCTGGCGGGCCTGCGCGAGGACGACGGCTTCGGGGATGACGAGGACGACCTGGGCGACATCGACCCCGAGGGCCTGGACGCCGCGCTGGAATGGGCGCGGGCCGGGGTGTGCGTGCTCCAGCGGTCGCTGCCGTTCCCGTTCACCGACGTGCTGCTCCACAGCAAACTCGACAACCGCCCCGCGCACCGCATCCTGTTCTGCTACGCCGACCTGCCGCGCCACCGCGACCCGGTGGCCGCGGCACGCCGGTTCACCGCGCTGGTCCACCTCATCCCGGACGACAACATGGGCGCCCGGTTCCTCGCCCCGGGCGGGCCTGACCCGATCTTCTGACCCGCGTGCCGGTCAGCGGCCTTCCCCGGAGTAGCGCGGGTCGGCCTTGCGGTCCCGCCCGACCCGGCTCGGCAACGCCGCGCCGGGTCCCCTTCGAGGCGGCAGGCGGAGGCCCGGCTCAACGGCAGCAGCAGCAGGTGCGGCGCCGGGCGGGGCGCACCACGACCGTGCGGTGGGGTCGGCCGGTGGGCGCCGCCGGGGCCGGCGGCAGCGGCAGCGGCAGCGGCGGGGCCGTCGGCTCGGGCGCGGTGGCGATGGCCGGTCGGGCCGCCGCGCGCAGCTGGTAGAAGGCCCGGATGCGGACGAAGCCGCGGAAGGCGGTGCCGGCGATCCAGGCGCCGTAGCGCAGCTGCTGGGCCTGCGGGCCGGTCGGGTCGGTGATGGCGTCGGTGAGGAACTGGGTGAGCGTCACTGTGCGCGCCCTTCGGAAGAGGTGGGCTTTCACCCCTTCCGGGCGCTCGGTGCGCAGCAGACAGCAACGCGCCGTGACCTGGTCGGACAGGGGCGCTCCCATCCTGGGCACGTCTTTTTCGGTTTCCGATAATGCCGATCGGCCGTCAGAACAGGGGTGCGGAGGGCACGCCGGGCCCTCCTCCCGCCGTTGTTGGTAGGAGCGGCTGCCCGAAGTCCGCCTACGCGGTGTCGCCCGCCCAGGCGCAGTGCGGCCTGCGGCCCGGCCCCTGCGGCGGGGCATGATCCTTCGTCAGGCTCCGCCTGCCACCGGCCTGTTGCCGGAGCGCACGGCCCGGACGGCGTCGCCGACCCGCACCGGGCGCGCGGTGTCCGCGGCGGCGTGCTCGGCCAGGAGGCTGTCGGTCCGGGCCCGCCAGGCGGGGGTGTCCAGGTCCGCCCAGCTCCACCCGTCCGGCAGCGCCGGGGAGGGCCCCGGCGCCCGTCGGCGAACGCTACGAGCGCAGATGCGGCCGGCCGGGCCCGGCCGCGAAGAAACCCGCCGCGGCCTTCAGGATCCCGTTCACCCGCTCCAGCCCGGCGGCCTCCTTCTCCACCGCCTCGATCCGCGCGGACTCCCCCGTCGCCGTGCCCGGGCGCCGCCCGGAGCCGGCCCGGTCCCGGCGCACCCGGCTGCGCAGCGCCTCGGCCGGACCGATACCCGGCTCCTCAACGACGGCCCGCAGCACGGCCGACCCGTCCGGGCAGCCACCGAGGACCACGGCCACCATGCACACCCCACGACGGCACAGCCCAGGCAGGCAGGCAGGCAGGCAGGAGGAACGTGCTATGACTCGAACCCTTGCACGAAACCGAGCATCCGTTCGAACCCGGGACACTTCAACGGGCCGCGGCGGCAGCGGTGGCGGTGGCGGCGGCGGGGCTCAGAGCGCCGGCCGCCCAGTCGCTGTCGCGGCCGCCGGGACGCTCCCGCCCCCGCCGCCGGCGGGCGGCGCGTCCGCGGGGCCCGGACTCGGGCGCAGGCCGTCGAGCAGGACGCGGACCAGGGCGCCGGGGAAGTCCGGGTCGCTGTCGATGCCTGCGAGCGCGACCAGGCCGTCGAGGATCTGTCCGAGGGAGACGTCGTCGCGCACTTCGCCGCTGCGCTGCGCGGCGCGGAAGAGGGGCTCGCCCGCGGCGATCGTGCGGGAGCGGCCGGCGCACAGGAGGGGGTGCCGCCGGCGGATTCGGCGAGGAGGGCGGAGGCGAGAGGTCCTTTGCGGCCGCCGATGGCGTGGAAGCGCACGAGCCACGTGAAGAAGGCCCCGCCGGGGGTGTCGCCGCCGACGGTCCCGGCGGCCCGGCACATGTCGTCGACGGTGTGCCGGAAGAGCTCCTCGATGAGTTCGAGCCGGCCGGGGAAGTTGCGGTAGAGCGTGGCCATTCCGACGCCGGAGCGCCGGGCGATCTCGGCCATCGACGGCGCGGCACCGGGTTCGGCGAAGGCCTCGCGGGCCACCGCGATGATCTTCGAGCGGTTGCGTTCGGCGTCGGCGCGTCGGGCGGGGGCGGGCTCAGCGCTCACGGCGGAGGCCTCCTTCCTGCGGCGTCCCGGATCCTGTGGCCTCCCGGATCCTGTGGCCTCCCGGCCCCCGCCTACCGGACACCCTTCCCACTTCCCCTTGCAAACGGACAGGCTGTCCACTGCGTTGAACGGACAGGCAGTCCGGTTGGGACGCAGCTGCCGACCAGGAGTTCGGAAGAGGAACGACCATGACTTCGACCGCGAGCCCCCGCCCGCCGCCGGCACCGCCCGCGGCGGCGTCCCCGCGTTCGCCCGGGCCGGCGAGCGGATGATGTGGATCGGAGGCGAACAGGTCCCCGCGGCCTCCGGACGGACGCTGCCGAACACCGACCCCGCCACCGAGGAGCCGCCGGCCGGGGTGCCGCGCGGCGACGCGGCCGACATCGACGCCGCCGTCCGGGCCGCGCGCGCGGCGTTCACCGATCCCGCCTGGGCGGACATGAGCCCCGACCGGCGCGGCCGGCTCCTGAACCGGACCGCCGACGTCATCGAGGAGCACGCCGACGAACTGGCCGCCATCGACTCGGTCAACAGGGGCGCGCCCCGCACGCTGACCTCGCACATGCTCGCCCAGGCCAGCGAGACCTTCCGCCACTACGCGGGCCGGCCCGCCAGGCCGGCCGGCGCGAGCGTCCCCGCGGGCAAGGACCGCCTGGCCTGCACCCGCAAGGAGCCCCTCGGCGTCGTGGGCATCATCTGGGGCTGGAACGGCCCGATGGGCCAACTGCCCGGCAAGCTCGCCCCCGCCCTGGCCGCCGGCAACACCGCCGTCCTCAAGCCGGCCGAGACCGCCTCGCCGAGCACGCTGCGCCCGGCCGAACCGCTGGCCGCCACCGGCCTGCCGGCAGGTGTCGTGAACGCCGTCACCGGCCTGGGCCCCGAGGCCGGCCGGGCGCTGGTCGCGCACCCCGGCGTCGCGAAGATCGCCTTCACCGGATCGACCGCGACCGGCAAGCCGGTCCGGCGCCTGGCCACCGACACGCTCAAGCGCGTCACCCTCGAACTCGGCGGCAAGTCGCCGTCGGTCGTCTTCGCCGACGCCGACCTCGACACGGCGGCGCGCGGCGTGGCGGCCGGCTTCCTCGGCAACGCGGGCCAGGCCTGCGTCGCCGGATCGAGGGTGCTCGTCCAGGAGGGCGTCCGGGAGGAGTTCACCGGAAAGCTGCTGAAGGCGATGGAGCTGTTCACCCCGAAAGACCCGCTGGCCCCGGGCGCCCTGGCCGGACCGCTCGCCACCGAGGCGCAGCTCGACCGCGTCCGCTCCTACCTCGACCTCGCCCGCCAGGAGGGCGCGAACGTGGTGACCGGCGGCGGGCGCCCCGGCGACCGCGGATACTTCTTCGCCCCCACCCTCCTCGACGGCGTCCGCCCCGACATGCGCGTCGTCCGCGAGGAGATCTTCGGCCCGGTCGGCGCGATCACCACCTTCACCGACACCGACACCGACGACGCCGTCGCCCGGGCCAACGACACCGACTACGGACTCGCCGCCTCCGTGTGGACCACCGACCTCGCCACCGCGCACCGCACGGCCGCAGCCATCGAGGCCGGCACCGTCTGGATCAACACCTGGGCCGAGATGAGCACCGGCAGCCTCCCCTTCGGCGGCTACAAGCAATCCGGCCCGGACCACGAAAGAGGCCCGGAAGGACTCGACGCCTACACCCAGGCCAAGACCGTCCGCATCGCACTCCGAACACCACCACCACAGGCGACACCACCACCACCACCACCACCGCAGGAGTTCGGCGCGCTTGGCCCACCCCCGTCGCCACCGCCTCCCGCGCCCCGCACCGGGGCGGTCGGAGCGCGCCGGCGCCGTGGGGCGGGGCGGGGCCGTCGTCCCGGTTCTCGGCGACTGGGTCGGAAACCACCTCAATAACTGCAGCGACGGCAATGTCCTCGACCACACGGGCCGCTGAACCCCTGGTCCTGACCGCCGCAGCCGCAACGGCGGGCCAGACAGCGCCTCGACCGCTACGCCTCGACCGCCGGTGCTCCGACCGACAACGTTCACCGGGTTGCTGGGCCGGCCAGCTGGTCCAGGTCGCTGCAGCAGTTCACCGTCGCCAACTCTCCCCACCGGGACCGCCAGCAGGACGGGCTACCTGGTGAACCGGACAGCCAGCAGCCCGAGGATGTGGAGAAACGCAACGAACGCCAGGCCCGCTTGCCCCAGGCGGCGGCCTCGGTGTCCCAGCACGAGGAACCAGATCACGGCACCGAGCGAGAGGAGCAACAGCGTCGCGCCCAGGAGCAGCGCCGGCCAGTACACGGACGGGTCGGACGTTGCCCCGAGAGCCGGGTCCGATATTCCTTGCGCAATGACGAGAACGGAGCCGACGGACTCGCCCGCGCAGACGACGAGCGTCGAGACCGCGGCGACCAGGGGTGCGCCCATCACTGTCAGCTGCCTGCGCGGCCCGTCCGGGCTCGACATCGTCCTTCCCGGGATCGATCTGTGGGGACCGGAGCGTCGCCCCGCCGGACGATCTCGCAGTGCGCCGGTGTGGCACAAGGCCTTGTGGCCGCAGTACCCGACCCGGCGAACCTTTCCGGTCGAAGCACCAGGGGTCCGGCCCGGGCGCAGAGATGGACACAACGGGTCCGACGTGACGTCCCGGCATCCCGAGATGCCCGCCGCAGCGAGGAGGATGCCGAAGCCGCCGGTGCCCGGTGCGGACGGGGAACGAGGCTCCCTCACCACCTCCCTTTCCACGCGGGCTGCTCCTCCTCTACGCTGCAGCGTTGTGATCATCGGGGTATGCGAAGCGCCGGTGTCCGTCAGGGGTGGAACGTCGTAGGGGAGGCAAGGGCCATGTCCGAGCAGTGTCCGCAGTGCGGGCAGAGGGGCGGCACTCTGAGGGCGCGTCAGGCGTACGAGGGTGATCCGCCGGCGCTGGAGGTGGCGCCGCCGGCCGCGCCGCCGGTGACCCGGATCGCCACCTCCGAGCCGCGCTGGAACCCCGGCACGCGGGCGATGGCGCTGATCGTCGGCTGCTACCTGCTGGTCGCCCTGGTGGCGGTCCTGTGCGCCGAGGCGGCGGGGATGAGCGGGGGCGCCGTCCTGGCCGGGGTGCCGCTGCCCGGTCTCGGGTTCTTCGTGGTGCTCCATCTGGTCCGCAGCCGGGCTCCGCGTCCCGAGGTCAACGCCGAGCTGGTGTCCTACCACAAGCGCGTCTGGACGAAGCGGATGCAGGTGTGGGAGCACGCCTGGTTCTGTACGGGCTGCCGGGTGGCGTTCTGGCCCGCCGGGGCGTTGACGGCCGCCTCCCCGGCCTCCGACGCGGTGCCTGCGCGAGAGTTCCCGTTCAAGGTCGCCTCGCTGGCCGAGCTGGCGTACGGGCAGGCCTGACCCCCGCAGGCCCCCCAGGGCTTCCATCTGCCGATCGACCGGGACCTCAAGGACGGTCCTGAGCGGTGTACCCCTGGCGCCACCCGGCGCGCCGGGGTGCCCGGGGCTCTGCCTGCGCTCGTCGGGAGGGGGCGGCGAGCAGCGTCCGAACCGTTTCCGTGCCGCCCTCCGCGCGGTCCCGGGCGAGCTCGGCCGAGTCCCAGGCCCGCTGCCCGACGACCGGGCGGGAGCGGCCGCGGTGGCGCAACTGCCCGCGCACCAGCAGGAGCCGGTGTGGGTTCCGGCCGCGCCTGGCGTTCGGCAGAGCGCTGCTCCGGAATTCGTGAGCGGGTCCAGATCTGTGGCGGGGCGAGTCCGGCCGAATCCGATGGCGGATTCCTCAGGGCAGGCGCGAAACTGTGCCGGTCCCCCCGGCCCGTGCCGGAAGAAAACCTCCGCGCCTTGCCCGGGACCTTCGAACCAGCACACTCCCTCGGTCGAACGGAAGCACCACCGATGAGCCGTCCCGCGATACCCGACCCGGCCTGGTGGTGCGAGGACCCGCAACGGTGGGAGCTTCTGGAATTCGACGGACGACACGATGATGACGGTCTGCCGGTCGACATCCACTGGGAGGACCGACAACAGGTCCTCGAAGCCCTGATCCTTACGCCCGAACCCGGCATCGGGGACTTTGCCAGGTACCTGCTGGTCCAGGAGACCGAGCGCCACCGCCATTCCTGGGGCTTCAGCCACAGCATTGAGCTCGCCGCCCTGATCACCGCCGAGGAGCGCCGGGTCGAGGACGTCTGGCTCCTGTGGGGCGCAATCTGCCGGAGTTTCGACACCTGGTGCGGACTGCCGCACCACCTGCTGCTCGCTGCCGGCGTGGCTCACACCTTCGAATACGTCAGCGCCTCGAAACTTCCGCAGCGCGACAACCTCCTGGAGCATCTCGGGCGAATGGACGAGAGCACTGACGAGGAGGTCGCCCAGCTGCTGACCGAGCGGCGTCGGTACTACAGCCAGATCCTGGACGAGCCGGCTCATGAGTGAGACGCCGGGATCACCGTTCGGCGAGCAGGAAACCATCGGCTGGTTGTTGAAGGCGAGATCAACGTGTTCGAGTCCATCCACGGCCTCACTCCCTCTCGGGCCGCTCATCTGACTGCACTGGTCGAGGAGTGCCTCCCGCTCCTGAGCGGTGACGACGGGATGGAGCTGGTCCAAGAGCGGCTGCGTGAGCGGGGAGCCGGTGTCCTCGAAGCCATCCTCGTCACTCGGGAGCTGCTCGGCGTCGAGGAGGTGTCCTTGGGGGCCGCGAAGGAGATCGTACTCACGAGTCCAGCCCGCACGGCCGAGTTCGGCCGGCAGCTGCACCTGGCAGAGACGATCGAGGACTCTGACGACGGCTCGGCCAGCTGGGCTGGCGCCGCTGTCAGTACCGCCGGGGACGATCAGCTCATGCTGGTGGCGACGAATGAGGCCGGGCTGCGCGTCAGGAAGCCCTCGAAGCCTGCGATGAGCACCATGGTGGCGAACCTCCGACGCGGAAACGCGTTCCTGATTGTCGAGCGGGTCTCGGAGGAGTCCGACGCCAACCGGTATGTCCAGGTGTGGCTGCGCGACGACAACACGTATCAACTGGAATACCGGGACGGCAGTGCCGCCGAGCACTACCGGACTCGGACGATCTCGCAGGAGAAGGCGATCACTGCGGTGCTCGGGTGGGCTTCCGGGGATCCGTCCTGGACGGACGCCTTCATGTGGAACAACATCGGTTCTCAGTTCTCGGGTGAGAGTCAGCAGTCGGCCGACTGACCTTCTCCGGGACGGATCGATCAGCGTCGGCTTCCGCCGCGCGGTCGGAGTGGGACACCGATCCGTATCGGTCGGCGAACGCCCGTTGGCCCGCAGGCAGTTGGAAACCGATCGCCGCCGACGCGAGCTCCCACGGCACCGGGGCCACCCCCTCCGCGGGCGGCGGCCCGATCACCGCGGCGAGCAGTTCCAGCATCTCCCCGGTGTCCGGGTTCGCGCCCGCCTCGGCGCACCACGCGGTGAAGCGGGCCCGGTCCGTGCACTGCGGATCGTCCAGCTCCAGGACCACGGGTCCTGCCACGGCCGTGAAGGCATCGGCGGCAGCGCCGCCCGTGGACGCCTCCACCACCAGCCGGGCATTGGGCAACTCCACTGTCCGATAGGGCAGTTCGGACGTCAGGCGAGCGGGGTCCGCGGCCCGGTCGGGTTCCGGCACGCGGCTGACCGTGCGCCGGTCGTCGGGGGCCAGGGCCTCCGGCAGCGGGCCGGGACGGTGGGCGACCGGGCCGAGCTGCTGCCCGGGCGTCCGGACCGCGCCGCGTACGGTCGTCCCGGCCGCCGGCAGCACGACGTGGACAGGCTGTCCGCTCGGCGTCGGGTCTGCCGTGCCGCTGTGCACCGGTCGGACCAGCGGATGCGGCTTCCCAGCGCCGGGAGCTCCGGAGGCCCGGCACAGACGCGGTGCACGTGGGTCGTCGAGCCGACCGAACCACCGCGCGGACGGAGCGGTCGGGAGCGCAGGAGAACTGCGCGTCCCGCGATCGGTGCCGAGGCGCAGCCGGCCCGCCGCCGGCCCGGCGTCCGCGCCCCGCTCGGCCGCGTACTCACCGGGCGGGAGCGGTTCCGACGGCGCGGCGGACAGGAGGCAGGAGGTACGGGCCGGCCTGAAGGGGCAGGCCCCGGGCTGCGCAGCGGCCCGGTGGGGGCGACGGGGAGGCTGTACAGGCGCTTCTCGCCGAAGTGCGCCGGCAGCGCCGCCGTCGGCTCGTCGCTCATCCGCGCGGTTCGTCTTTCCTGGTCACAGCATCGGGTAGGAATCGAGGTACGCCTCCCAGAACCGCGCACCGCTCTCGAACGGCAGACGGTCCCAGGCAGTCATGTCCTCACGGATGATTTCCTCGACGCCGGCCCAGTCGTTGGGAGTTGGACGCTCCTCGGGGAGCGGCTTCTCCGCGGCGAGCTTGTACACCAGGTAGCTCAGTGAGGAGAGGTCCTGGTGGACCAGCTCGAATTCGACCTCCGAGTCCGGGTCCGAGACCCAGATCGTTCCGTCGGTGAGCCTGATGTAGACGTCCGCCTGGTAGACCTCGCCCAGCGGCTGGAGTTCTCCGTGCGGGGTGTCGATCGGCTCCGGGTCCTCGCCCTTGACGAAGGCCGTGTCGGGGCTTGCCGGGTCCCGCTCCGCCAGAGCGGCCAGGATCCGGAACAGCCCGTTGGAGTACGGGATTCCGACCTCTGCGGCGAACCGGGCATCGGCCTCGTCCGGCCAGATCCGCGCGGCCGCGTCCGGCCGCAGCCGGAGCAGACCGCCCGCCGGCGTCTCCGCCACGACGGCCTGCCAGTCGATCGATACCAGCACCTGTCACTCCCCCCGATCCACGGACCGACCCTACCGGCCCTTTCGGGCACGCTTCGCCGCCCGCTCGGCCCGCTCCGCGTCGTCGGCTTCTCGTTCTGCCGGCCCCGCTCGTCGGGGTCGGCGGTGCCCGTCGTGCCGCCGTACTCGCCCGCCGCACGGTCCTTCTCGGAGCTGATCGGGGTAGGCCCGGTGGCCCAGGTCGCGGTCCTTGGACCGTGTCCTGCGGGGTGGGGCGGAGGAGACGTCTGTAGCAGCACGGGGCTGCGGCAAGGCGAAGGGAAGGAACGCCAGGTGGTTGCCGGGATTGCGTTCGTGGCGGGGGCTGATTCGGCGGTGGCCGGTCGTCCACGAGATGGTCCGTCCGATGACCCACCGGCGGCGCCCGGGACGCTCGCCGGACTCGATGCCCTGGCAGTGCCGCCTGACGCACCCGGCCCTCCCCCGGCGCCGCGCCGATCCAGCTCCTCGACATCCAGAGCGCGACCGCGACGGTGCTGGCCACTGGCGGGGCACTGCTCGCCCGGGCGCAATATGCCACCGCCACCCGCCCGATGATCGGGTTCGACGAGCGCGTGGTCCGCCTGTCGCCGGACGCCCACGGTTTGGTCTGGGGCTGCCAGCTCCGCAACGGCGCGCAGGACGCGGCGACAGTCCGGGACGTCAGGTATGCGGTGCGGTTCCTCGGGCACGACCAGCCGGCCGCCGGGACCTGGCTCGATCGCGACGCGTTGACGGATGAGCTGGAGCGCATGGGGCTGCGCGCGGACGTCGACTACATGGTCAAGTTGTGGACGCGGGGGGCACCGCTGGCCGGCCAGGAACGTTCCATGATCGGCTGGTTCGGCCCGCACGCGCTGGGCGTGATCGACACGCTCGTCGTCCGCGTGCAGGTCGTCGACCGCGTCGGCGACGTGCACGAACGCTCCAACAACCTCTTGAAAGCGGCGATACGCGAACCCCGGCAGGTCACCCCGGACTGGTGACGCCCCACCCCGCCGTGGACGCGGGCGGTCGCCCAGCGCGGCAGCCACGTCACCGGGCGGGCGCAGGGCGATCAGCCGCTCGCACGAGACGTCCGTTCCGGCGGCCGCACCCGGGCCGCCGGAACGGGGTGGCGGCTACCAGCGGTACCAGCGGCCCCGGCCGCCCGTCGCGTTCGTGCTGCGGGCGACGAAGCCCACCAGCCACACCACCAGCACGACGACGGCGACCCACCACAGGGCCTTGAGCGCGAAACCGGCACCGAACAGGAGCAGGGCCAGCAGCAGGACGAGAAGAAGGGGAACCACGGCAACCTCCGAGCAGTCTGTTGTCGGACCGCCGCGTGCCCCGGCAACCGGCGAATATTCCTACGAATCTTCTCGGTCCCAGCGGGCAGGCGGCGCCCCGCAAGGACAACCGGCGCCGAGCGGGCGCACCCGGCTGCGAGGAGGACGCGATGAGCACGGGCGACAAGATCCAGAACACCGGCGACAAGCTCAAGGGCACCGTCAAGGAGACCGTCGGCAAGGCCGTCGGCAACGAGCGCCTGGAGGCCGAGGGCCGCACCGACAAGGCCAAGGGCGACCTCAAGCAGGCCGGCGAGCACGCCAAGGACGCCTTCAAGGACTGACCGCCACCGAACAACGCGTGTGGGGCCCACCCGGCCACCGGGTGGGCCCCACACGCGCCTGCACAGGGCGCCCACCGGGGGTCTGCCGGACGGCCGCCCGCAGAGCCTTCGGAGCGCTTGTACCTGACGCGCCGGGGCAACCGGACAGTGCTCCCACGGGCCCGCGAGCGGAACGGACGTACGACATTGAAGATGCCACCGGGACTGCGCGTCGTCACCACCGGAGCAGCCGACGGGATCCGCCGGCGTCTGCTGGTGCCGCCCGACGCCGCGCCGGGCGCGCCGGCGGCCGAGCCCCTGCCGTCCCCGGCGCCCGCAGCGCCCGCGCGGCGCTCCTCCGTCGGCCGGCTGCCCGGATTCTCCGCCGGGCTGCGACTGGCCCTCGGCGCCCTCACCGGCTGGTTCCTCTTCCGCCAACTGCTGCGGCTGGAGGAGTTCCTGACGCTCCTGCTGCTCTCCGCCTTCCTCGCGGTGAGCCTGGAGCCGGTCGTCGCCGCGCTGTGCCGGCGCCGGCTGCGGCGCGGCTGGGCGGTGGCCGCCGTCCTCGGCGCCTTCCTGCTCCTGGCCGCCGGCTTCCTGCTGCTGGTGGTCCCCCCGGTGGGCCAGGAGGCCGGCGTCCTGGCCCGGCGCCTCCCGCTCTGGCTGGACCAGGTGCACGACCACCACTCCGCACTCGGCCGGATCGAGGACCGCTTCCACCTGGCCGAACAGGCCAAGAACGCCCTGGGCGGCGGCAGCGGCCCCGGCCTGATGGGCGGCGTGCTGGGCGCCGGCCGCCTGCTCCTGGACACCGTCACCTCGGTCACCGTGGTCGCCACCGTGACGCTGTACCTGATGGCCGGAATGCCCGACATCAAGGAGTTCTGCTACCGCTTCGTGAAGGGCAGCCACCGCGGCCGCGCCCGGGAACTCACCGAGGAGATCCTCACCCGCACCGGGCGCTACATGCTCGGCAACCTGGTCACCTCCGTGATCGCCGGCCTCGCCACCGCCGTGTGGTGCGCCGCGGTCGGCGTACCGTACGCCGCCGCCCTCGGCGTGTTCGTGGCGCTGATGGACCTGGTACCGATCGTCGGCTCCACCATCGGCGGCATCGTCGTCAGCCTGGTCGCCCTCGCGGTCTCCTGGCCCGTCGCCCTGGCCACGGCCGGCTTCTACGTCGGCTTCCGCCTGCTGGAGGACTACCTGATCATGCCGCGGACCATGAAGTTCGCCGTCGACGTCCACCCCTTCGTCACCATCGTGGCCGTCCTGGTCGGCGGCGCGCTGCTGGGCATCGTCGGCGCGCTGGTGGCCGTTCCGGCCGCGGTCGCCCTCGGCCTGCTGCTGGACGAGTTCGTCTTCCCCCACCTCGACCAGCGCTGAACACCGGCCCCACCGCTGCCGCGCACGCACGACTCCGTCACCGCCCGACGACCAGCCCGTCGCCGGGGCTGCCGCGCCGCGCCCGAAACGTCCCCGCACACGCGGCAGCCCGGTCGGGCAGTCGCCACCGACGATCACCGGCAGCAGTACCGGCCTGTTCGGCCGTTGCAACGTGCGGATGGCCCTCGCAACGGGCCGGGGCCGACACCGCGACGGCCACCGCCGACGGGTGACACGCGTGTGTAGCGCTCTGCCGTGGCGGACAGACGGCTGATGCCGACGCGACACACCGGCGTCGGCGCGCGAGCCTGGTGCGGGGGTGTCTCCCGACCCGGCACAAGGATGTCTTGGAGGAGCGATGGCGGTTCGGCACCAGTTGATCGAGCGGTCCCCGGAGCAGGTGTGGTCCGTGCTCGCCGACCCCGAGCGCTTCTGCGACTGGGTGGTCGGCGTCGCCGACAGCGCCCCCGGCCGAGGCGCATGGCCCGAGGTCGGCGCCGCACTCGAGTACCGGCTCGTCCTCGGCCCGTGGCGAGCGGGCGGCCACACCGTGGTCCGCCGCAGTGAGCCCCCGCTCCTCCTGGAACTCGAGGCGTACAGCGGGGCTCTCGGCACGGCCCGGATCGCCATCGAGATCCGCCCGTGGGGCGAGCGGGAGAGCCTGGTCATCGTCGACGAGCACCCCCTGCGCGGCGCCGCCGGCACGCTCCACAACGCCGCCGCCGACGCCTTCCTGCAGCTGCGGCACCGCAGCATGCTGAAGCGGTTGGCCGACCTCGTCGAGCGCTCCGCGCAAGCCGAGCCCCGACCCGCCGGGCCCCCTGCCTGACCGGCCGCCGCCGACACACCCGATACCACCGGACCAGGAGAGTTGATCATGGCGGACGCCGTCGTCGTCGGAGCGGGCCCCAACGGCCTGGTCGCCGCGAACCTGCTCGCCGACGCCGGATGGGACGTCGTCGTCCTGGAGGAGCAGCCCCGTCCGGGCGGAGCCGTCCGGAGCGACCGCGGCGTCCACCCCGACTACACCAACGACCTGTTCAGCAGCTTCTACCCGCTTGCCGCCGCCTCGCCGGTCCTGCGGGCGATGGAGCTCCACGACCACGGGCTGGCCTGGAGCCACGCCCCCGCCGTCCTGGCCCACCCGCTGTCCGACGGCCGCTGTGCGGTGCTGGAGCGGGACGTGGCGGCCACGGCCGCCGGCCTGGAGGAGTTCGCAGCGGGCGACGGAGACGCTTGGCGCGAGCTGTACGGCCTGTGGGAGCAGGTGGGCGGCGACCTGTTGGGCTGCCTGTTCGCGCCCTTCCCTCCGGTGCGCTCCGGACTGCGGTTGCTCGCCCGGACCCGGGTGGCCGGAGCGCTGGGGCTGGCCCGCACGATGCTGCTGCCGGCCCGCCGGCTCGGGGAGGAGTGCTTCGCCGGTGAGGGCGGTCGGCTGCTGCTGGCGGGCAACGCGCTGCACGCCGACCTGTCGCCGGAGTCCGCGATCGGTGGCGGGTTCGGCTGGTTGATGAGCATGCTCGCCCAGAGCCGGGGATTCCCGGTCCCGGTCGGCGGGGCCGGTGCGCTCACCGCCGCGCTGGTGCGTCGGCTGGAGAGCCGGGGCGGGAGGGTGCGGTGCGGGGAGCGCGTCACCGAGGTCGTGGTCCGGCAGGGGCGGGCGCTCGGGGTGCGCACCGCAGGGGGGACGGCGGTGCGGGCCCGACGGGCGGTGCTCGCCGATGTGTCCGCGCCCACGCTGTTCACCCGGCTGGTGGCCGCCGAGCACCTGCCCGCACGACTGCTGCGGGACCTGGACCGGGGCTTCCAGTGGGACTTCTCCACCTTCAAGGTCGACTGGGCCCTGGACGGCACCGTCCCGTGGACAGCACAGCGGGCATCCGGCGCCGGTACCGTCCACCTCGCCGACAGCGTCGACGAGCTGACGCGCTTCGCCGCGCAGATCGCCACCCGCCACGTCCCCGACCGGCCGTTCCTGCTGCTCGGCCAGATGACCACCGCCGACCCGTCCCGCTCCCCGGCGGGCACCGAGTCCGCCTGGGCCTACACCCACGTCCCGCAGCGGATCGCGCACGACGCCGGCGGTGACGGCATCACCGGTGCTTGGGACAGGCGTGAGCAGGAGGCGATGGCCGACCGGATGGAAGCGCAGGTGGAACGCTACGCCCCCGGCTTCCGCCACCGGATCCGGAGCCGCCGGATCCTCAGCCCCGTCACCCTGCAGAGCCTGGACGCCAACCTGCACGGTGGCGCGATCAACGGCGGCACCACGGCCCTCCACCAGCAGTTCGTCTTCCGTCCCACCCCTGGCACCGGTCGGCCGGAGACCCCCGTCACGGGGCTGTACCTGGCCTCCGCCTCCGCCCATCCCGGTGGCGGCGTACACGGCATTCCCGGCGCCAACGCCGCCCGCGCCGCCCTCCGCGGCCCGGTCGGACGGGCGCTCGGTACCACGGTCCGGCGGATACTGACGCCGTCCGGCCACCCCGAGGAGACCCCCCGGTCCTGCCGGGCGTTCCGTCCCTGACTTCCGCGGTCGGGTTCCGCGCCGGGTCGGGGCGGTTTCGCCGGCGGGTCGGCGGGTCACGAGGCCGGTCATCGCGACGTGGACCATGGCTTCGGAGCGTGCGGGAAGGGCTTCGTGGCCGCGTGCGAGGCTGCGGCGGTTCAGCAGCGGCGGTTCAGCAGCGGCGGTTCATCAATCGTGTCGGTGATGGTGTTCCGCCTCCTGCCCACAGTCTTCTTCCCGACCTCGACGCCCTGGCCGGCGGCGGGAACGTTCGTGGAGGTCTTCGCACTCCGGGCGTCGAGGACGCACGCCGCCGACTCCGGATCACGGCCTTCGGCGGCGCGGACCAGGCGTCGAAGGAGGCCGCCGAGCTGCCCGGACCCACCCCCTCCTTCGGCCGGCGGGCGAAGGAGGCGCAGGCGGTCTCCCGGGGGGGGTGGCCGGGCATGTGGTGGGGGCGCGGGTCGCGGGTCGCGGGTCGGGCGGGCTGTCATCGGCGGGTGGGGAGGGGGCTCCAGGCATTGCCCCCTTCCGGGTAGCCGTACAGCGGTAGGCCCTTGACGGCGATGGTGCGGAAGGGGGTGTCGCCGCCCGGGCCGATGGTCAGCGTGCCGGTGCGGTTTCCACTGGACCACTCCAGTTCCAGGTACCAGCTGACGTCGCGGGAGGCTGTTCTGGCGGTGACCTGGATGACCTCGGGGTCGTGGGCGCTGACCTTGAGGGGCAGGCCCGTTCTGTCCTCTTCGAGGGAGGGGCGGGGGCGGGCCGCGTCCAGGTCGAGGCTGTAGGAGTGGATGCTGACACCGCCGCCGCATCCGTTGCCCATGGAGTAGGCGTTCCAGGGCGGCGGGGCCTGGCTGCGGGTGATGCGGGCGTTGAGGGCGGTCAGGACCACCGTGGCGTCACCGGTGCCCTGGACGACGAGGTCGACCGACTGGTAGCCGCCGGGGACGGCGCCGGTCCCGGAGATCCAGGCGGGAAGGTCGACGATCGCGGGCGGCGGGGGAACCTGCGAGGGTGGACGGCCGACCGCGTACGTGTCGCACTCGTGGGTCCAGAACGATGCCGGGCGGACCGTGACGGTGAGCGGGGCGCTCGTAGCGGGGTCCGCGGGGCCGGTGGCCCCCGGTGCGGGGGACCTGGTGCCGGTTTCCGGGGCGGGGGCGGGGGCGGGGAAGGGGCCGCTTCCCGGGCCGGCCGTGACGCCGAGGACGGTGATGCCGGTGGCAGCGATCAGCGCGGCGAGCGTCGTGGCGGCGGGCACCCGGTGGCGGACCCGGCGCCGCAGCGGGACGGGCACCGCGGCGGGCGTCGTTGCGGGCCGGGGCTCCCGGACGGGTTCCGGGGCCGGTGCCGGGACGGGAGCGGGAGCCGGTGGCGCCGGTTCGGGTGTCGGTGGTGCCGGTGGTGCCGGTACGGGAGCCGGTGGCTGCCGGTCGCTCCGGGCTGTGTCGGCGGCGATCCACAGCCGGTGGAGATCGGTGCGCTCCTGCGGGGTCGCCCCGCACAGCCGCGCGAGGCGTTCCAGCGGGGTGAACTCCGCCGGCGTCACCTCGCCGTTGCAGTAGCGGTGCAGGGCCGAGCCACTCAGGTGCAGCCGTTTGGCCAGCGCGCCGTAGCTGAGACCGGAGCGGCCCTTCAGCTCCTGGAGCAGCCGCGCGACCTCCTGCGCCTCCGGTGCCGCACCGGTTTCCCCCTGCATCGCTCCCCCACCCCGTTTCGTGGACCCCTGAACCCCTGGGTGCTCGCGGCCGGGCTCCGGCCCCCGCCGTCGACGGGGCTCCGGGAGCGCGGAGCCGCGCGGCCCCGGCAAACGATCATGCCATCGCGGTGCCCGGGGCGGGGGGCAGGGGAATGCGGCTGCGGCCGGGTGCCGGCGCACCCGGCGCGCGTGTCCCGGGCGGGGGGCATCCGTGCAGGTCGGCCGGGGTGAAGGCGTCCCCGTGTCCCTGAACACCGTCCCGACCTTGCGGGCGGGACGGACGGGTGCCCAGGCTGGCGGCGAACACCGAGGGGGAACTGTGAGCACTGTTCGGGCGGCACGGGCCGCGATACGCACCGGCGGGAGGGCCCGCCGCGCGGCGGCGGCACTGGTGGTGGGCGGAGTCCTGCTCGCGTCCGCAGCCTGCGCGCACGGCCGGGACGAGAACGTCTCCGCCGCCCCGGGCGCCTCGGCCGCCCCCGGCTCTTCCGGCGCTTCCGGCGGCGGGTCCAGCCCGGTGGCGGGGGTGTCGGGCGCCGTGCTGGACGTGGAGCCGAAGGACGGGGCCCGGGACGTCGCACCGACCGCGCTGCGGGTGTCCGTCTCCCACGGCACCCTCACCGCCGTCGACGTCACCGACGAGGACGGCAGACCCGTCCCGGGTTCGACCACACCGGACGGCACCGGTTGGAAGCCCGCCGCCGCGCTCGCCCCCGGCACCGCGTACACGGTGAGCGCCCGCGCCAAGGACGCCGGCGGCTCGGTCGCCGCGGCCACCAGCTCCTTCACCACCGCGGCCCCCGCCAGACAGGTCTCCGCCCACGACAACATCGCCGACGGCGGGACCTACGGAGTGGGCATGATCGTCGAGGTCGACTTCAGCGGCAGGATCGTGAACAAGGACGCCGTCGCCGGGGCCATCACCTTCGAGACGGACAACGGGACCGAGGTGAAGGGCCACTGGTTCGGCGACAGCCGGCTCGACTTCCGCCCGGCGGCCTACTGGAAACCGGGCACCAGGGTCACCATCCACTACCGGCTGAAGAACGTCGAGGTCGCCCCCGGGGTGTGGGGCGACGTCGACAAGGACGAGCCGTTCACCATCGGCCGCTCCCAGGTCTCCACCGCGGACGCGGCCGCGCACCTGATGACGATCGTGCGGGACGGCCGGACCAGCACCGTGCCCGCCACCCTCGGCGACGACCAGCACCCCTCCTGGGGCGGGACGATGGTGGTGATGTCGAAGGAAGAGGTCACCCACATGAACTCGCAGACCGTCGGCCTGGGCAGCGAGTACGACATCCCCGCAGTCCCCCACGCGATGCGGCTGACCCGGAGCGGCACCTACCTCCACGGGAACTACTGGTACAAGGGCGACCCCTTCGGCAGGGCCAACACCAGCCACGGTTGCGTCTCGCTCAAGGACGTGGAGGGCGGCAGCGACACCTCCCCCGCAGGATCGTTCTTCAACAGCTCGCTGATCGGCGACGTCGTCACGATCGTGAACACCCGGGAGAAGACCGTCGCCCCCGACAACGGCCTCGGCGGCTGGAACCTGCCCTGGACCACCTGGTAGACGAAGACCGACGGCCGCCGGCGGGGGCGGGCACCGGGGCGGGGCAGCGCCTGCACGGCCGGGGCTGGCGTGCTGCGGCCTTCCCCTCGATCCTCACCGTCCGGGAGGGCGAGAATCGGGCCGGCGACCCGCGCGGGACCAGGGGCTCGCGGACCGGGCCCTGGGCTCCTCGACCGCCGGGCCAAGGCACTCGGAAGCCCTCACAGCGGAGGGCGTGCCGAGCGCCCGTACGTGTCGCACCGGCGGCACTCCCCCCGCACTTCACGCACCCCCACCGCCCGGGAGGCTGGCAGAGACCGACTCCCGGGCGGGCGGGGTCCGGCCAGGCCGTGTCCTGTGGATCACTGCGTGAGGTAATTGGCCCATGAGCTACTTCATGTACGACGTCATGGGTGGGGCGGTCGATGAGCCTGATCCGGAGGCGATGGAGCGAGTGCTGGACGGCCTCGCGAACGCCGACGACGAGCATCCCGACGTGTCGCTGTCGCATGAGAGCGAGTGGTGCCTCAGTGCCTTCCGCAGCGGTCTGCTGATCTGGGAGAACACGGAGGACGACTCGGTGGCTCCCGTGAAAATGCGCGAGGTGACCCGCGAGGAGACTCTCCGGCTCTTCCGGCTGCTGGCGGCCGGTGACATCGCCTCGATCGAGGCGCTTCCCTGGCAGCGGTGACCGGCCCTCTCATCAGACCCGTGCCCAGGGGAAGATCGCTGCGACGTGAAGTGCCGCAAGGCGGTGGACGGCGAGCTTGCCCGTGCGCATCGCGATGCCGCGCCACTGCTTGAGCCGGTTGATGCACCGCTCGACGGTGTTGCGATGTTTGTAGGCCTGGCGGTCGAAACCGGGCGGGCGTCCGCCTCGCGAGCCACGTCGCTTGCGGTCGGCGACCTGATCGGCAGGTTCGTGCCGCGGTCGGCGGGCGCCGTGCCGGTGACGGTCCTGACCGTGCCGTCCGGGGGGCGGCGTACCGGGCGCGGCGCGCGGCCGGCCGACTCGGCCCGGGGCAGGTGGTCGGCGCCGACCACGGGCAGGGGGCTGCAGCAGCAGGCCGGCCCGCCCCTCCGGGAAGGGCCGGGCACAGCGGGCGCAGCGGGGACGGGCGGCCTGCTCCTGCTTCTGCTCCACGCAGTACGGGCAGGACGGGTGGTGGCAGTCGTGGCCGGCGCCGTCGTGGGCGGTGGCGCGCAGGCCGGCGTCGAGGTGGTCGTCCTCGCCCGGCGCGGCGGCGGGCGCACGGCTCGCACCAGCGGCAGGTCCCGCAGACCACGCGGCGGTGCAGCCGGTGCTCGTTCGGCACCGTCGCCCTCGCAGGCGGGCGGGTCGGCGGGCGGCGTGGTGGTCACGGTCGTCTCCCCGGATCGACACGGCGGTACGGGGCGCAGGGGGTGCCGGGGTGCGCGGCCGGGGCGGCGGGGGGCGGGGGCGGTGGGCGGCTGGATGTCTCGGCGGCCCTGTAGCCGTGGGGCGGCCGGTGTGCCAGGCTGGGCCGGCCGTAAGGGCTGGCCGTACGGGCCGGGGCGAGGGGACGAGGGGGAGCACGTGGCGCTGGGGATCGTACGTCGTGGAGCGGTGGCCGCGGCCGCCGGTGTGCTGGGGTTCGGGGCGCTCGTCGCGACGGCGGGGGACGCCGCCGCCGCCGACTACGTGCCGATCGACGTCGGCCACTGGGTCGGCCTCTACACCTATCCCAACACCTCCCAGAAGGCCGGGTGGGCCGACGTCCCGCCGGGCGGGGAGATCATCGCCCAGTGCTGGACCGTGGGCGAGAGCATCGGCAACTACGGCAACACCTGGTACCGCACGAACCAGATCTTCTGGAGCAACGGCCGCGGATGGGCCACCGTCTCGTCGAACGTCTACGTCTTCGCCGGGTACGCGGACGGCAACGCGCGCACCGTCGACCGCGACCCGGACATCCACCGCTGCTGACCCCGCTCCGCCCGCCGGTACCCCGCCCGGGCCGCGATCGGCCCGACACCACCGGCGGCCCGACCCGCGCCCACAACGGCGCGGCAGAACAACACCCGCACACCGGCCGCGGGTACCGGTGTGCGGGTGCGGGTGTGCGGGGGCGGGCCGTCAGCGGTCGCGGGCCTGGCCGCGGAGGGCGAGGGCGACGGTGGCGGCGGTGGCCGTGAGGGCGAGGACGGCCAGGAGCGGGGCCCAGCCGTCGACGGTGGCGGGGAGGAAGGCCAGGGCCAGGACCGCGGCGGCGCCGGTGCAAGCGGCCACGGGCGCCAGGCGGGTGCGGGGCCGGCGCAGGCCCGGCGGGCCGGCCGTGCGGGCGTCGGTGAGCAGGAGGTAGGCCAGCAGCAGGGCGGTGCAGACGGCGGCGGTCCACGGGCCCGGGCGGTGGAGGGCCGCCAGCACGACGGTGCCGGCCGCGAGCACGGTGTTGCGGTGGTGGGCGAGCCGGCCGCGCAGGCCCGTGGCCGCGCGGACCGGGCGGCGCATGACGGCCGGGGCCGCCCACCAGGCGACGGCGCAGGCCGCGGCGGCCACCAGCAGCCCCGGCACGCCGTGGCGCGGCAGGGCGGGCGGGTCGCAGGCCGCGAGGGCCAGCGCGAGGCCCAGCGGCCGGGCGGTGCGGTCCTGGGACCTCATCGGGACCTCCCCGGGATTCTGGAACGCATCAAAGGGGCGAGGGACAGATCGAGGCTCTCGCCGGGGCGGTGGGCCACCACCGGGATGCCCCGGCCGCGCAGCACCGCGCGCATCGCCTCGCGCTCGGCCTGCCACAGCTCCAGGGCGAGTTCCCCGGCCGGGTCGTGGTCGGCGGTGGCCCGGGGGCTGCCGGTGGGGACCTCGACGACGACCAGCGGGGTCCCACGGGCCGTCAACTCGGCCAGGGTGTCGAGGATGCGGAGGTCGGCGAGCGGGGTGAGCACGTACACCAGCGCGTCCGCGGGCACCGCCACCGCCAGCGGAACGGCCTCCGGACGGGACCGGCCGGCAGTACCGCGACCGCCAGTACCGCGCCCGGCGGCGCCGCCGCGGCCGGCGAGCGGGTCGCGGCCGGCGAGCGGGTCGCGGGCGTCCAGGACCGTCTCCACGATCCGGTAGAAGTGCGCGTCACCCGTCCCCGGGCGCAGCCAGCGCACCGCCGTGCCGACGCTGACCACACCGACCCGGTCGTGGCTGCGCAGGTAGGCCCGGGCGATGCCCGCCGCCGCGCGGACCGACTCGTCCAGGCTGGAGGTGCCGGTCGCGGCGTCCACGTAGTCGGCGCGGGCGTCGATCAGCACCACCGTGTCGGCGGCGTGCTCGGCCGCGAAACGGTTCAGCTGCAGCGCCCCGCGCCGGGTGGTCGAGGGCCAGTGGATGCGCCGCTGCCGCTCCCCCCACGCGTACGGGGCCACCCCCACCACCTCAATGCCCTCACCGGCCCGGCGCACGGTGTGCTCGCCGATCGACGCCGGCAGGTGGACGGGCACCGGCGTCAGTGCCGCGTCGCCCGGCACCGGGAACACCTGCGCGCGGCCCAGGTCGGCCCGCACGGTGCGCCGGACCAGGCCCCCGCGGTCGTGGACGTCGATGTCGACCGCGCCCAGGACGGGGTGCCCCCAGCGCGCCACCGCCAGCTCCAGTTCCACGGCCTCCCCCGTGACGGCCAGTGCACGCAGCTCCACGCCCGGGCCGAGGTGGACGCCCGGGTCGAGCCAGCCCGCCGTCCCCGCGAAGTCGACACCGATCCGCGCCGTGAGAACCTCGCCCTCGAAACAGCGCCGCGGGCTCACCTCGACGGTCGCAGACAGGCCCCGCGGACCGCTGCCCCCCGCCGCGCCCAGGACCAGTAGCACGGCCGCAGCCGCCGCCGGAGCCAGCAGCCACGGCTCCCGCAGCAGCAACGCGGCACCCGCCGCCGCCACCGCGACCGTCAGCAGCCGCAACGCCCGGACCGTCAACCGCCCGCCGGAAGGCGGGAGCGGCGGCGGCTCCGCCGCGTCGGGAACGTCCTCACCGAGCGCACGGGCCAGAGCCAGGCCCGTCAACCGCCCACCCACAGGCGCAGACGGGGACGGGGCGGGCGGCCCGGCCGCGTCGGAAACGCCCCCACCGAGGGCGCGGGCGCGGACCGGTGTCACGCGCCGACCGCCGCCGGCCGCTGCGCGCCACCCTCCGCAACCCCGGACGGAACCGCACCCGCACCCGCAGCCGGGGCCGCAGCCGGGGCTGTCCGCGGAGCCGGGACCCGGGCCACCAGGTCCGCGACGACCTCGTCCGCGTCCACCTGACGGACCCACAACTCCGGCCGCAGCGACACCCGGTGGGCCAGCGCGGGAACCGCGAGCGCCTTCACGTCCTCCGGAACCACGTAGTCCCGCCCCGCCAGCACCGCCCGCGCCCGGGCCAGCTGGACCAGCGCGAGACCGCCGCGCGGGGACGCGCCCACCCGCAGCTGCGGGTCGCAGCGGGTCGCGTCCAGCAGCGCGACCACGTAGTCGACCAGGTCGCCGGAGACCTCCACCCGTTCCAGCGCCGCCCGCATCGCCAGCACCTCCGCCGGATCGGTCAGCGCCCCGAGCACGGCCTCGGGCGCCGCCCGGTCCAGCCGCGCCCGCAGCATCGCCGCCTCGTCGGCCACCGGCAGGTAGCCCATCCGCACCCGCAGCAGGAACCGGTCGAGCTGCGCCTCGGGCAGGGTGTAGGTGCCCTCGTACTCGATCGGGTTGGCGGTGGCGATCACCACGAACGGGGACGGCAGCCGGTGGGTGGTGCCGTCGACGGACACCTGCGTCTCGGCCATCGCCTCCAGCAGCGCCGCCTGGGTCTTGGGCGGGGTACGGTTCAGCTCGTCGGCCAGCAGCAACTGGGTGAACACCGGCCCCGGGCGGAACACCATCTCCCCGGTGCGCTGGTCGTAGAACGGCGCACCGGACACGTCGGAGGGCAGCAGGTCGGGCGTGAACTGGATCCGACGGAAGTCCAGGCCGAGCGCGGTGGCGAAGGACCGGGCCAGCAGGGTCTTGCCGAGCCCCGGCAGGTCCTCGACCAGGACGTGGCCACCGGCCAGCACGGCCAGCATGACCAGTTCGAGGGCCTCCCGCTTGCCGGTCACCGCCCGCTCGACCTCGTCGAGGACGGCACGGGCGCGCTCGCCCGCCTGCTGCGGCGTCAGCGTGCCGGGGGCCGGGTGGGTGCTGGTCACGGTGCTCCTGAAGAAAGGAAAAGGGAAGGGGAAGGAGGGGCGGGGGCGCGGTCAGAGCCGGTGCAGTCCCTCGACGAGCAGGCGCAGGTCCGACTCGGTGACCGGGCCCGGCACCTCGGCGCGGGCCGGGTCGAGCCACGGCCACACCTGCGGGCCCGTCAGTTCGGCGACCCGCTCCGGGTGGTGGTGGCGCGAGAGGCGGTGGCGCTCCAGCAGCCGGGCGTCGTACAGGCGTTGGACGCGGTGGCGCAGCACCGGCCCGTAGCCGTCCTCCTGGCGCAGGGAGCGGGCCACCAGCTGCCGCCAGTCCCCCAGGTCGACCTGCCGGGCGCGCATCCGGTGGGCCTCCTCGCGGTGCCCCGGGTCCTCGGAGTGGGCACCGGCCGCGTACCGGGCCACGACCAGCGCGAGCACGGCCAGGACCAGCGCCCCGCCGCAGAACGCGGACAGTCCGCCGACCAGGGCGAGACCCGCCTCGACCACGACGACGAGAACGGCGGCGTGCGCCAGGCTGTGCGCGACGCTGCCGGGGACGAGGGGCTTCACGGAAGGCTCCACGGGAGGTTT
Source organism: Kitasatospora sp. NPDC088134 (assembly GCF_044741705.1). NCBI lineage: Bacteria > Bacillati > Actinomycetota > Actinomycetes > Kitasatosporales > Streptomycetaceae > Kitasatospora > Kitasatospora sp. NPDC088134. The sequence continues at coordinate 42,112 of NZ_JBIUTD010000042.1, forward strand.
CACCGGACGCCCGCCGGCAGGCCGGCGGCGGCGGTCGGCGCGGCGGCAGTCGGCGTGGCGAGGGCGGCCGCGATGGCGTCCAGCGCGGCGGTGGCACGACGGACGTGGTCGGCGTCCATGGGGTGGGTGGAGTAGCGGGCCTCGCGGAACAGCTCCGCCAGGATCTGCGCGTCACCGGCGTCGTCCAGACGGCCGGTCCGGGCGGCGCGGCTCAGCAGGTCGGTCGGGCTGTCGGAGTCCAGCAGGTCGACACCCGCGCCGGCGAGCGAGACCTCCATCGCCCCGTAGCAGGCGATCACCGCGCTGCGCGGGTCCGTACCGCTCAGCAGCGCGGCCCGCCCGGAGGCGACCGCCTCCGCAAGCACGCCCGCCCCGGCCGCGCCGCCCGCCCCGTGCACCGGGGCCGCCACCGGCAGCGGGGCCGGGCGGGAACGGCGCCGCCACCACCACCGGGCGGCGATCACCACGGCCACCAGCACGGCTGCGGCCAGGGCGATCCACAGCAGTCCCGTACCGAGGTGGATCCCCGACTGCGGGTGCGGGGACGAAGTACCGTGACCGGCCACCGGCCCGCCCCGGACGTTCGGCCCCACCGTCCCGATCGGCAGCTGCGTGGGCTGCGGCTCCTCGGCGACGAACGGCGCCGGAGCGGTGTCCCGCGCGTGCACCAGCAGGAACGCGACGGGGACCAGGACCGCCCCGGCCACCAGCAGCCACCCGACCGCGTCCGCGAGCCGCCCCGCCGCGGCCGTCGGCGGCGTACCGGACCTCGACGAGGCCCGGAACCGCCGTGCGAGCACGCCCAGCAGGACGGTGCTCCCCACGACCAGCAGGCCGATCGGACCGGAGTGGTGGGCCAGCGGCGCGAGATCGTGGCCGCGGGGCGGGTCCGCGTCCGGCCGCAGGGCCAGCGCCGCCAACCCGAGCCCGAGGACCGCGGCACCGGCGGTGGCCGCGCCCGCCCAACGCGACGCGACCGCTCCACGACGACCGGCGCCGCCCGTACGCGACATGGTGCTGACTCCCCCGTACTCCCCGCATCGGCCCGGTGTGCTGGTTGCGCATGCTCGGCCGACCGGGCGACAGCCTCGCACACCGCCGGACGTTCTGTCAGCAATCGAACGGCCGGGCCCGGCGGCGGCCGGCGGTCAGAGGGTGAGGGCGAGGGTGGCGGCGACCGGGGCCAGGTAGAGGACGGGGAAGGCCACGGTCTTGTAGGAGCGGGCCCGCAGGACGGTGACCACCGCGCCGAGGAAGTACAGGACCAGGCCGACGGCGGCCGCGACGCCCAGGGCGGGGACGACGAGACCGGCCAGCAGGCCGGCGGCGCCGGCGAGCTTGGCGAGGGCCAGCGGGCCCCACCAGGAGCGCGGGACGCCGTACTCGACCAGCGGGACGGTGACGAACCCGGCACGGCGGGCCAGCGAGACGCCCGAGAACCCGACCCAGGCGGCGGTGGCGACGGTGAGGACGACGAGGGTGACGGACATCGGGGACTCCCGGGTGCGGCGACAAGGGGCAGGGGACGGAGGACCGGAGGACACGCGTCGTGCCCCTCGGGTTCCGCCGCACCTGCTCGGACACTCCCCTGACCCCGCGCGGGCAACGGATGTGACAGCCCCTCGGAAAGTTCTTCCCCGCAACCCGGTGGCGGTCGGCCCGGCGACGGAAAGCCGGGCCGGTGACGGAAAGCCGGGCCGGTGACGGGAAATCAGGCCGCTGACGGGAAATTCAGATCGGCGCCCCCGCCGGGGCGAGGAGGGAGTGCAGGGGACGGTTGTGGCGGCGCAGCCAGGCCCGGTAGGCGGGGCTGAGGTCGGCGAGACCGAGGTAGGCGTGGCGGAGGTCGGCCCACAGGCCGTCCAGGGCCGGGCCGGCGACGGTGTCGGGGCGCCAGGCGAGCAGCAGTCGGACGGCGAGCGGGTCGCCGTGGACGGGGCGCAGGACGGTGCCGGCGCCGGGCGGGGAGGTCGGCTGGCAGGGGCGGACGGCCTCGCCGGAGGCGACGAGTTCGGCGGCGGTGGCGTTGTCCCGGACCTGGACCACGCGCGGGTCGAGTCCGGCTTCGGCGAAGACCCGGCGCAGCGCGGCGTACTCGTGGTCGGCGGTCGGGTCGACCATCCAGGTGTCGTGGGCGAGGTCGGCGAGGCTGACCACCGGGCGGCCGGCGGCGGGGTGGGTCGCGGCGAGGGCGACGAACTGGGGCTCGCGGGCGACCAGCACCCGCTGCTCGGTACCGGCCGGGACGTGCAGCGGGAAGCCCTCGCTCTCGTGGACGAAGGCGATGTCGAGCTGTTCGGCGGCGACCAGGTGGAGCAGCGCGATCGCCGAGATGTCGATGTGGATGGTGGTGTCGGTCTCCGGGAACCGGTCGTGGATGCGGCGCAGCCAGGCGGCGACCGCGCGACTGCCGACGCTGCCGATCCGCAGTCGGCGGCGGCCCGGTCCGGCGGCCTCGGCGCGGGCGGCGGCGACCAGGGCGTCCATCTCGGTGATCACGGGGCGGGCCCGGGAGAGCACCGAGTGGCCGAGGACGGTGGGGCGGCTGCCGGTGCGTTCGCGGGTGAACAGCCGTCCGCCGATGGTCCGTTCGATGCGGTGCAGCTGGGTGGTCAGGGTCGGCTGGGTCATGCCGAGTCGACGGGCGGCCTTCCGGACGCTGCCGGTGTCCGCGATGGCGCACAGCACCCGGAGGTGTCGGACGTCGAGCTCCATCACGGGAGCATAGCCAGGCGCCCGCTCTCTGCCAAGAGCATGTCAAGAGCTGCCCATGGGACGTCAACTCGGCCGCTGCACAAGGGTATTGCTCCGAGCTATCGCCGGTTGCCATCTCCGCGCCCCGCCCGGCCTGCCCCAAGCTCGGTGCAACACCACCTGTCACCGCGTCCCGGACGGCCTCCCCACGGCCCCGGGACCCGCGAAATGGAGTCCCCCATGAACCGCTCCATGACCGTGCTCGCCGCCGCCCTCGGAATGGTCCTCGCGGTCGGCGCCGCGGCCGTGCCCGCCTCCGCCGCCCCCGGCCCCGCCGCCTCCGCCGCGGGCACGGCGGCCACCGCCCAGGGCTACACCCCCGCGGCGGGCATTGCCGCCGGCTCCGCCGAGGACGCCAACAACAAGGCGTTCTACGAGGCCGTGATGAAGTCGGCCCGCGCCAAGCAGGCCGCCACCCCGTACCTGCTGGCCGTCACCGTCACCTACGACGCCAGCCAGGCCCCGACCTTCCGCACCGTCATCTCGCAGAGCGCGCAGATCTGGAACTCCTCGGTCACCAGGGTCCAGCTCCGGGCCGGCAGCAACGCCGACTTCCGCTACTACGAGGGCAACGACTCGCGCGGGTCCTACGCCTCCACCGACGGGCACGGCGGCGGCTACATCTTCCTCGACTACGCGCAGAACCGGCAGTACAGCTCGCTGCGCGTCACCGCCCACGAGACCGGCCACGTGCTCGGCCTGCCCGACCACTACTCCGGCCCGTGCAGCGAGCTGATGTCCGGCGGCGGCCCCGGCACCTCGTGCACCAACCCGTACCCGAACACCACCGAGCGGAACCGGGTCAACAACCTCTGGGTGAACGGCTTGGCCGTCACCGGCTGACCCCCGCCCGTCCCCCCGACCTGACCGGCCCGCGCCCGCTCCACCCCGGGGCGCGGGCCGGTCGGGTTCGCCCCGGGCCCGTCTCCCCGACCCCTCTCCCGGGCCCGCCGTCCGAAATCGCGTGTCGGCCGGTCACCGCACTGTGCTCCAATGTGGCGTCCCACCGTCCACGCACCACCTGCGGGTGCGTCGAGAACCGGAAGCAGTGCCGGCCGATGAACACCGAGTGCCCCCGCTGCGCCACGTCCGAGCAGACCGTGAACGTGCCGCACGCCCTGAACGACCCCGCCCACCCGCTCCCGGCGCCGGAAGCCGGCCAGTTGCTGCCCCCGCCCCCGCCGCCGCCCGCGACGGTCCGGCGCAGCACCCCTGCCGTCGTGCTGTACGTCGCGGCGGGCGTGTTCACCGCCCTGTGGCTGCTGAACACGGCCAATGTCCCCGGACCGGAGGAGGCCGACGCCGGCTACCGCCTGGGTGCGCTGCTCGGCCCGCTGCTGCTCGTCGTCCCGCTGGCGCTCGCCGGGCTGGTCGTGCAGCTGACGACCCGTCCGGGGCGGGTCCGGGCGGCCGAGCGCGGGGCCGGGGCGCAGCACGCGCTCTGGGAGCAGCACCACCGGGTGTGGCGGGCGGCCTGGCTGTGCCGGAGGTGCCGCGCCGTGTTCTTCCCGCAGGGGGCGCTCGGCCCGGACTCCCCCGCCTCGCCCGCCCTGGAGGCGGCGCAGCTTCCGGGGTGGGTGGTGACGGCGGCGGCCCAGGCCCCGACCCCGGCCGTGATGGCGCCGACCGGGCCGGGCGCCGCGGGCTGAACCGTCCGGGTGCGGTGGGCGGCCGGGGGTGTGTCAGATTCCTTGGTTCCGGGTCGAACTGACGGGGTCTCGGCCGTTCGTCCACCAAACGCGCTGGTCGAAAAGTTTGTGAGATCTGCCACGGCGGAGGGAATTGCGTAGACACGCCCGCGTGCGGCATGGTGTGGGTTCTGTCAGGCCCCGCGTACGGCAGCACCTCGCCCCAGGACCCCGGTCTGCGGGCGGAAAACTGAACACCGCACGGCCGTACGCCGCTCGATCGAACCGCCCCGCCCGGCTCCGCCCGGACAGGCGGCCGAGCCCGCGCCTCCGGTGACCAGCGTTCGACGGAGACCAGTGCCAGGGGCAGATACGCGCCCGTACGGTCACACGCCGGGCGACGCTGGAAGGAAACCATGTGACTCGGATCTCGGTCCGGGGAGTCGCTGTCGCCTCCGCCACCGCGGTGACCGCCGTCGGTGCCGTCGTGGGCGCCGCCTCTGGCAGTGAGGGCAAGGCCGCCACCACGGTCGACGTGGCCAGCGCGACCCTGCTCGCCGACGCGCCCGCCGGCGCGCACGTCCAGAACGTCAGCGACGGAATCGGCCGCCAGGCCGACGCCCAGCAGGTCTCCGCCGACGCCGCCGCCAAGAAGGCCGCCGAGGAAGCCGCCCGCCAGAAGGCCGCCGCCGACGCGCAGGCCAAGGCCGACGCGGAGAAGGCCGCCAAGGCCGCGGAGGACAAGCGCGCCAAGGAGGAGGCCAACCGCGCCGCCGCCCGCAGCGTGCTGGCCACCGTCAGCCCCGGCTCGGTCCAGGACATGGCGCTGCAGATCGTCGGCGACGCCGACCAGTTCCAGTGCTTCAGCCAGATCGTCAAGCGCGAGAGCGGCTGGAACTACACGGCGATGAACCCCTCCGGCGCGTACGGCCTGGTCCAGGCCTTCCCCGGCTCGAAGATGGCCTCGGCCGGCGCGGACTGGCGCACCAACCCCGCCACCCAGATCAAGTGGGGCCTGAACTACATGAACAGCCGCTACGGCAGCCCCTGCGGCGCCTGGTCCTACTGGCAGGCCCACCAGTCGTACTGAGAGACGGATCCTGCCGCACGGCAGGTCGGAGCACGGGCCGGTGGCCCGCCGCTGCGACCTGCCGTTCTGCTTCCCCGGCCCGCCGATGTCCACCGCGCGCTGACGAGGGCTCACGTAAACTGCGCCGTCCCGGCACGTCCCCGTCGAACGGAGCGCCCCCATGTCCAAGGTCACCGCGATAGCCCTGCTGAAGGCCGCGCCCGGCGCCGAGGAGAAGGTGCGCGCGCAGGCCCTGTCGCTGGTCGAGCCGTCGCGGGCCGAGCCGGGCAACCTCAGCTACCAGGCGTACGTCCATCCCGAGGACCCGAGCGCCTGGCTGGTGTTCGAGGAGTGGGCGGACCGCGCCGCGTTCGAGGCGCACCTGTCGAGCCCGCACCTGACCGAGGCCCTCGCGGCCGGCCCCGGCCTGCTGGTCGGCCCGCCGACCGAGCACGTGTTCACCACCGGGGAGTGACCTGGGAGTGACCCCGGGGCAGTCGATCCCCCGGGGCGCCCATCGCGCTGCCCTCCCCCGCCCTGCGCCCCGCGCCCCGACCAGCTCGACGCCGTCCTGCACCGCCTCGGGCCGCACCGCGCCGTGCCGCACCGACCCGCCGGGGCCGGAGGGTCCGGGCCGGCGAAAGATCCCGGAAACGGCAGCCGTGGTGGTACGACTGCACGAGGATGACCGTGTTGGACGCGCGGACGTGCGGACGTGCAGACGTGCGGGTGAGCTGCGGGTGAGCGGGACAGGGGTTCGGGTGGGTGGGGTGGACGGCGGCGGCGGGTCGGGGGAACTCGGCGAGCTGCGTGCGCTGTTGCAGGACGGG